>JBPCWG010000275.1:0-3300 GCA_051009705.1 Methyloligellaceae bacterium
GCATCGGTTTTTTGTAAACCATCATTCTATGTACTAAATCTACATAGAATCTCAAGCACTGTTGGACGCATGTTTCGATCCTGATGAGGTCGGATATGATGGACTATTTGAGACAATTGCCGATAACAGTTCTTGCCTGATCTATTGTTGTAAGCGACACTCCATTTAGAGCTTTTCTTCGCAGAGTCCCATTGAAACTCTCATTGTAACGATTGTCCCAAGCGCTCCCGACATAGATCCATAGTTAGCTGTTGAGCAAAAATATTTTGGATTGGCTAATTAGTAATACCCTCTATACCACTCCACAAACTTCGCAATCCCTTCCTCAATGGGTGTCGCGGGTTTGAATCCCACGGCTTTTTCAAGAGCTTCAATATCCGCATAGGTCTTTGGGACATCTCCGGATTGCAGGGGAAGAAAGTTTTTCTCTGCTGTCTTACCTAGGGCTTTTTCAATGCACTCTATAAAGTACATCAGCTCAACCGGATTGTTGTTTCCAATATTGTAAAGCCTATAAGGCGCTTTGGATGAACTGGGATCGGGGTCATCACCACTCCAATCGGGGTTGGACGTTGCGGTTTGGTCCGCGGTACGAATGATCCCTTCTACAATGTCGCTAATAAAAGTAAAGTCCCGCGCATGTTCCCCCATGTTGTAAACATCGATGGGTTCGTTGGCGAGAATGTTCTTGGTGAATTTGAACAAAGCCATATCCGGACGACCCCAGGGGCCATATACGGTAAAAAAACGGAGCCCGGTGACCGGTAGATTATAGAGATGCGCATATGTATGGGCCATCAGTTCGTTAGACTTTTTGGTGGCCGCATAAAAACTTACGGGATGGTCGACATTGTCCTCGACACTGAAGGGCAGGTTCGTATTAGCGCCATAAACTGAACTGGAGGAGGCAAAAACCAGGTGCTGCACATCTGAATGCCGGCAACCTTCCAGGATGTTCATGAAGCCCAGAATATTGGCGTCCACATAGGCGCGGGGATTGTCGATGGAGTACCTCACACCCGCCTGAGCTGCGAGATGGATGACGGTGTCAAACTTTGTGTCTTGGAATATTGCATTCATGGCATTCTGTTCAACAATGTCACATTTCTCGAACTTGAAACCGTTTCGTCCCGTGAGCTGATCCAGCCGAGCTTGTTTAAGCCGTACATCATAGTAATCGTTTAGATTGTCGATCCCTACCACTTCATCACCACGATCCAACAGGGCTTTTGCCGTGTAAAATCCTATGAATCCTGCGCAACCTGTCACAAGTATTCGCATGCGTTATCTCTCCAGATGGGCGTCTCGGACCTTTTGGTGCAAAAATCGCGAATTTTCGTCCATATCTGCATCCATAAAGATCCGATTATGAATTGCACCATTAGGGATAAATCACTATTTTTCCAACGAAACAAGGAGAACTGTAGAGAGGAAATTCGGAAATAGTCTTAGGCGACCGACAAGAAGGTCTGCAACAAATGCAAAAGTTAGGGTAATCGATATCGAATTATTGATATTTAAAGCTTTTTTCGAATAAGAATAGTTGACAGACACGTATTGACTACCTATTTTCCCCGAGTTCTGAGGTCCAAGCTCTAAATTTGAGACACCGTTATGAAAGTTCGAAACTCTATAAAATCTTTGCGGAAGAGACATAGAGACAATCGCGTCGTTCGACGGCGTGGGCGACTGTTCGTCATTAACAAGACCAATCGACGATTCAAAGCCCGCCAAGGCTGATTTTGTCCCGACTCTGGCTTCTGCTTAATCTTCATGAATTTTTAGAACCGATTTGGGGTGCTTTAGTGCGTGTATTCGCGCGTTGAACGCTATTGAAAACTCATTGAGGTGATGTATCATAGCGCTTATGAAGAGCAAAAAAGACCGTCTACGTACCAAAATTTTAATGATTGCTGGTCTCTGCCTGACCATGGGTACGGTTGACGTCCGGGCCCAAGAACAAGGGAAAGTTGAGCCATTCTCGACCGGAGAACGCCCTATTTTGATTCAGGGAGCGATCGGCTTGAACCTGGATCCCGATCGGACCATCAAGGATAGGGGAATTATCCTTTCGAATCTTTACGAACGTCTGCAAGCGGCGGACAGTAAAGAGACTGCCGAGCGACTGGTATCGGCAATTGAAAAAATCTGGCTTACTTCCGGCAGCGATACAATTGATGTCCTAATGAGCCGGGCGTCAACGGCTTTCGAAAATGAAAATCTCAAGCTTGCGAAGGAACTCTTGGATTCGATCACGGAAATTGCGCCGGAATATTCCGAGGGTTGGAGCAAACGGGCAATTATAGAATTCCGGAACAAAGACTATGTCGCTGCAATGAGAGACCTGGAAAAAGTTTTGGAAATTGATCCAAGACACTTTCGTGCCATTCAGGGCTTGGGTGCCATTTTGGAAGAATTCGATAAGAAAAAGAGAGCTCTCGAAGCCTACAGGCGCGTTCTCAAAATTCACCCGTTTTCCGACTCGGCTCAGAATTCGGAGCAGGAATTGTCCCGTGAAGTCGAAGGTCAGAGAATCTGACAATTTTTCAGCTATTTGGTTTTAGCATCATTGGGATCTGACAATCGCACGGTCCATTCCGACTGTTCGGTCGTATCGATCTCGAAAAACTTAGTCTGTTTGAATCCGCGCTCAATACATCTGTCCACGCCCCGGATTGTGAATGATTTGTTTTTCGTGCACATCAAGGAATTACCGGCCCACTCTCCTCCACGGTCGTAGTCGATGGCGTGGATGTAATAGAATCGGGCGTTCAAATCGCCTTTCAGGAGTGTTTCACATGTGTGAGATGCAATATTCCACCAACCTTCGGTAGCCCAGCCATTGTCGTCCTTATACCCAATTGCGACACCGACCCGGCTTGCTGTCGTATTGCAAAGTTTGAGATCCGCGGCCGCAGGTGTGATCCAAACTATGCAGGATAGAAATAGGGCACCCCCGCAAGATGCAAAATATTTTTTTGAATATTTGGCCCGTGCTTGAGGGGAACATCTTGAAGCGCAATTCATCATATCATTCATTGCAATCGCGTAATTCCAAATGTCATTTTCGGACTTCATAGCAGCTAATCTGCGCACAGAAAAGCACCCAAAATTCCGTTTTCACCATTGAAGAATTCAGCATATTTTTATGGAGAAGTTAGGAATTTCCACTGGAACCTTGAAAAATGTAGATTTTGGGCCGAAATAGACTTAGACAGATCAGCAATAAGTCATCGTTTCTGGGGTTTGATTGAAATCGGGAGAGGAATTGGCAGATAATCTGATAGCTGAAAATGCGCA
>JBPCWG010000276.1:0-3823 GCA_051009705.1 Methyloligellaceae bacterium
GCGCCGAGGACGAACACATTGTACCCCCGGGCTTCGAGATCGACGCCGAAATTCAGCGCTCCCAGTGCCCGGGTCTGGCCGATAAGACCTTCAACGGGCTCTAAATCATTCGTTGAAGTAAATCCGAGTTCCTCGGGGTTGCACTGACGTCGGAGACGATCGGGAGTTAAGGCTGGTTTCGGCGACATGATACTCTAAATCCGTAATTGTTTTTTCTATCATGTCATATAACAAAATGAGGCCGCAACTAAGACCTCAAATTGTAAAATTATTATGAACTCAGGGTTCGCGCTCCGCCGTCCCGTTAGACGCGGGACAGGTGACCCGTCAGGCCTGTGAGGCCAGCGTCTCATTTGCCGCCCGGGGCTTTTCCATCCAGCTCACGGTGATCGACATCATCGGCGGTACAATGGCCATGGTCAAAATGGCAGAAAGGGACAGGCCGCCAAGCACAACAGAACCAAGGCCCCGGTAAAGCTCAGCACCGGCTCCCGGAAACACCACCAGGGGCAGCATGCCAAAGACGGATGTCAGCGTCGACATGAAGATCGGCCGAATTCGATTCTGGGTTGCCCGTTCGATGGCCGCATCGGCTTCCATATTGTCTACCCGGATATGGTGAAGGGTCTGATGCACCAGCAATATGGAATTATTGACCACAATGCCTATGAGGATGACAAATCCGAGCATGGTCAGCATATCCAGGGCCTGCACCGTGTACATATTCAGCACGACCAGGCCCAGCAATCCGCCGGCGGCAGCCACAGGCACGGAAAGCAGCACGATAAGCGGATAAATGAAACTTTCGAAGAGAACCGCCATAATCAGATAGACAATGACGACCGCAAGCAGCAAATCGAAAATCATTTCATTCCACGTTTCCGCCAGCTTGTCCGCGGCACCCGATATGCGGATCGTCACACCGTCCGGCAGACCTTGGGCCTGCAGCGGTTCAATCACTTTCGTGCGGATAATATCGATGGCCTCTTCCAGGGGCATCGATTTTTCCGGCGTGACCTGCATGGTTACGGTCCGCACGCGATCCCGGCGGCGGATTTCACTGGGTCCATTGGTGACCAGAACGTCGCTGACACTCTGAACCGGTATGATGCGGCCGTCCCTGGTGACAATCGGCAGCATCGAAATCGATTGCGTCGCCTCGGTCTCGCTCTTGGGTCCCATCAGGGTCAGGTCGATGCGGCGGCCGTCGACGGAAATTTCCGCCACCCTCAACCCGTCGTTAAAGGCATCGATGGACTGGCCGAGCTGGCGCGCCGAGAGGCCGTTGTCATTGAGACGAACGCGATCAGGAAGCACCCGCACCTCGGGTTCGCCGAGACTGAGGGAAGGCCGCGGGCGGGTCCGGTGCCCTTCGTGCGGCGGCAGACTGCCGATAAGGCGGAAAAAGACCTGGCGGCCAGCACCAAAAATGGTTTCCAGGTCAGGACCGCTGATATCGACCTCGATGGCGCGGCCGGAGCCAATGGACCGCCCGAAAAGCGATGGCTGGAACAGGAATGCAAAAACTCCGGGTTCCTGGCGTGCCGGGTCTTGCAGCAGGGGAATAAGCTCTTCGGCCTTACTGTCGTCCACATGCGCGGCCCCCATGAAGGCCCGTCCCCTGAGCGCCACAAAAAAGAACCGTTTAATTTTACGCTCTTCGGAATTCTCTTCTCCCGGAGGAGCTTCAATCTGCCAGTATTTGCGCGTCGCATCCCCGACCTTGAGTCCGATGGATTCCATGGTGTCGAGATTGTAACCTTCGGGCGGCTGCACAAATCCGATGACAAAGTTGCGGTTGCCGATGGGCAGATAGTCGAGTTTCGGCAGATAATAATAGGTGAATGTCGCCGCACCGGTGGTAATGACAGCTACGGTCAGCAGGGCCAGCACCTTGCTGCGGACCACCAGACGGGCAAACCCCTGCCAGAAGTTGGAAAATGCCTGACCGAAATGATCGATGACGGGAATGCGGAAATTTGCATCCTGGCGATCTATATTACCTCCCAGAAGGCGGTTGGAAAGTGCCGGTATGAGCGTCACGGACACGAGCAGGGACAACAGAACGGAAACGGAAATTGCCACGGCAATATCCCGGAAGAGCTGTCCGACTTCCAGATCCATGATAAGAATTGGAATAAAGACAAATATCGTGGTCAACGACGAAACGAGCACGGCGGGCCACACTTGCGACGCACCTTCATAAGCCGCTTTGGCCCGGGAATATCCCTGCTGGCGCAGGCGGAATATGTTTTCGAGAACAACAATCGCCGCATCGACGACCATGCCGACGGCGAAAGCGATGCCCGCGAGGCTGATCACGTTAAGGGACCGTCCGAGCAAGGCCATGGCCACAAACGATCCGACAACCGAAACGGGAATGGCAGTGGCGATGATGACTGTCGGCCGCCATGACCTGAGGAATACGAGCAGGATGACGACGGCGAGAATACCACCGTAGTAAATGTTCTGGACCACAAGCTGGATGGCGGAATCAATATAGGCGGTTTCATCGTAAACGTTTTCGAGTTTAAGCCCCTGTTGTTTTAAAGGTCCGGCCTGCAATTCGGCGACCGCTTTCTTGATGCCGCGAACGGTCGTCAGAACATTGGCGCCCTGCTCCCGGGTCACGTTGAAGGCCATGGCCCGGATACCAAGCTGGCGAATACGGGCGCGTTCTTCCTTGAAAGCAAGTTCCACTTCCGCAATATCACTGATGAGGACGCGGCCAATCCCCCGGTTCTGACGATCGCTACGGAGAACTATATCGCGCACCTGTTCTACCGTCTGGAGGTCCCCTTCCGTGCGCACGACATAGCGGCGCTTGCCCTCGGAGATGTCACCACCGGTAATGGAGGCATTGGCGGATCGAATGCGGCCGACCACCTCGCTGACGGTCATCTTGAATTTGGCGAGTTTCACCGGATCGACGATGACCCGCAATTCACGTTCCGTGTCACCGAATATATTGACGCCGGCCACCCCGTCGACGCGCTCGATCCGCTCCTGCATTACGTCGCGGAGAAAATCGCCAAACTGGATAATGGGCGTGTTGTTTCCCTCATCCCGGGTAATGACATACCAGACGATGGCATTATCTTCCGTACCCGACGTGCTGAGCCGGGGCTCGTCCACTTCTTCCGGATAGCCGGTGACCCTGTCCAGGCGGTTGGCGACCAGCAGCAGCGCCCGGGTGAACTCGATACCCGGCAGGAATTCCAAAGTAATTTCGCCTTCATTGTGCTCGGCCACGGCGGTCATTTTCTTCAGACCTTCGAGCCCCTTGAGCTGATCTTCCTGGCGGGTGACGATTTCACGCTCAACTTCGGCCGGGGCCGCGCCGCGCCAATCGGTTTTCACGATGATGACCGGCTGGCGCACATCGGGCGCCATCTGGATAGGTATACGTTGCAGCGCGATCCAGCCAAATAAAATGATCATCAAAACCAGGGCCACGACCGCCATAGGCCGTTCAATGGAAAGCTGTATGATCCTGTTCATTGGCTTACCACTGTCGAAGCTTTGTCAGCGGATACAATCCGGACCGGTCCGCCGCCACCCAGCCTCTCATTGCCGCGCACGACGACCTGATCGCCGGGCTTTAGGCCTTTAACCACCGTGAATCGTTCTCCGACCGCCCGACCCAGTTCCACCTGACGGACAATAGCCTGATTGTCGCTGACAACGAATACCACAGCGTTCCTGCCCCGGCGAATGATCGCGTCCTTATGGACGGTCACGGCCACATTGGCTTCCAGGGGAATATTCACGGTAACGCTCTGGTCCGTTGCCAGGGCCTTTTTCAGCTTCCCAAACTCAGGCG
>JBPCWG010000277.1:0-3272 GCA_051009705.1 Methyloligellaceae bacterium
CGGCTTGTTTCGCCGTCGTCGCGGCGCCCCCGATATATTCGATTTATCTATTGTCGAATTTTCTGCCATCTGTCCAATCAGCGCATTGCAATTCTCCATTGAGTAGTATAATGTAATCGTTTACATAACAAGAGCCTTTCTTTGTCCTGAAGCGTTTATTCGAAGAAAATCAGTGATAAGGCCGAATTTGGTTTCCACTTGGATCCTTGATTTAAAGGGGTCAAATAACCTGAACCTCGACGATGAACAAAACGCGTCGGGATTCGGATTTTACAATATGTGCAATCTTCAGTGAGGATTGCGAACTGAAATAAGGGAGGAATGCTTAGATGCACCTATACAAGAAATTTGTGAGCGGCATTGCTGTTATCGCCGTCGCAACCGGCGCTTTTTTCGCAACCGTACCAGCTCAGGCTGAGGCAGTGAAGATCCGCGTACAATCTGTTATTCCAGCCAAAGCTGACGAAGTTTTCATGCTTAATCAGTTTGCTGATGATGTGAAAAAACTGACGAATGGCGAAGTTGTCATCGAAGTTCTGCCGGCTGGCGCTGTTGTCGGTGTCAGGGAAACACTTGATGCTGTGGACTCCGGCCTGATCGAAGGCGGTTTTGCCTGGACACATTACTGGTCCGGGAAACATCCCGCTGCCATGCTGTTCGGTTCACCTGTCGCGGGTGCCGGTGTCGGCATTGACAATATCGCATTTATCTCCTGGTTCCTGAACGCAGGTGGTAAAGAACTTTACGATGAGCTCTGGAAAGAAATGGGCGTCAACGTCAAAGGCTTCATGCTGCAGCCCGTTGGCCCTGAAGCTCTCGGATGGTTCAAAGAGCCGATTAAATCTATGGCCGATTTCCGTAAATACCGCTTCCGCACACCTCCCGGAATTCCCGGACAGACATACAAGGACATCGGTGTTGCTTCCGTTGCCATGGGTGGTGGTGACATCCTGCCGGCCCTCGAAAAAGGCGTAATCGATGCCGCTGAATGGTGCTGCCCAAAACCGGATAGCGTGTTTGGTTTCCAGAAAGTTCTCAAACACTACTATCTCCAGGGCCTGCACCAGGTCGTCGTGAATGCCGACCTGTGCATCAATGGCGATGTCTATAAAAAGCTGACACCGCATCAGCAAAACGCCATCGAAGTCGCAGCCAACGCGTCCCTGATCAAGAGTCTGAGCTATCGCATATACGAAAACGGTAAAGCGCTGAAGGACTTGACTGAAAATCATGGTGTCCAGCTTCACGACACCCCTGATGACTACTTCAAGGAATATATGCAGGCCGCCCGAGCTTCTCTCGAAAAGAACGCGGAAAAGAATGCGTTTTTCAAGAAAGTCTGGGAATCTCAAAAAGCTTTTGCTGAAATCGCTGTCCCGTTCTGGGCCGGTGCGCAAACATCAAATGCGAATTTGGGTCAGGCATTTGCAAAATCTTTGAAGAAATAATTCCTCACATATTGCAAGAAACTCGAAGTTACCGGCAGAACAATTGCCGGTAACTTCAAACTCCCGCTATAGTCCTGCTCACACAAATTCCAATTCGGGGGCGATTAAAGCGCTTTAGGGAGACGAGGGCGTTGGCCTGCAACAGGATTAATTCTGATGTCTGAAAATCTGGACTATTCGGACGAACTTATTGCCGAACGCCGATCCGGAGATCCGGGTCAGCTTCCGGACGATATGGCGCCTTGGATGCGTACCCTGATCACGTGGATCGACTGGCTTGCGGTCTGGTCGGGCCGGCTGTTTTGCTGGTTGCTGATTCCACTCATGCTGGCCATGGTCTACGAAGTCGTCGCCCGCAAATTATTCATCGCACCGACGGACTGGGCCTACGATGTCAGCCGCATGCTCAGCGGCGGCATGTTTATGATCGGCGCCGGTTACGCGCTCATGCGCGGTGTCCATATCAGAGCGGATTTTCTCTATCGAACCTGGTCGCCGAGAACGCAGGGTATGGTCGATGCCTTCCTGTACATCGTGTTTTTCTTCCCGGCGATGTGGTTCTTTTTCGATAATTCCTACATCTATGCCCTGAAGGCCTGGACCCGGTGGGAACTCTCAATGGATACCGCGTGGATGGCACCGGTGGCGCCGGTTCGTACCGCCATGCCTCTCGGCGCTGCCCTCCTCGCCATACAAGGGATCTCGGAACTCCTTAAATCGCTTTACGCAATTCAGAAGAACAGGTGGCCCTAGATATGAGTCCAGAAATTATCGGCCTCATAATGATCGCCGTCATGCTCTTCGCCATTTTTGTCGGATTTCCTATTTCGTTCACCCTGCTGTTCCTGGGGATCGCATTTGGCACCTGGGGTTTCAGTGCGAAACTCGTTTTTCATCTCCTGACCCTGCAGTTCAACAATGTAATGCTTGAGCAGACCCTCGCAGCGGTGCCGCTGTTTGTCTTCATGGGTATTATGATGGAACAGGCGGGGTTAATGGAACGCCTGTTCCGCTCCGTCCAGCTTATGCTCGCGTCCACAAAGGGGTCGCTTTACATCGCGGTTCTGTTTGTTTCCACGATTTTCGCCGCCGCGACCGGTATCGTCGGCGCGTCGGTGACCATACTCGGGATCATGGCCGCAAAAACCATGAACGAGTCCAACTACGATGTTCGGCTGGCCGCAGGTACGATCACCGCCGGCGGAACGCTGGGAATCCTCATTCCGCCATCGATCATGCTTGTGGTCATGGGCCCTGTGCTGGAGGTTCCGGTCACGGATCTATTTGCCGCCGCGATTGTTCCCGGCATCATGCTCGCCTTTCTGTATACGGCTTATGCTCTGATCCGCTGCTGGATCAATCCGGAACTCGGTCCGGCGCTCCCGGAAAAAGACCGCCCTAACGACTATCGGATGGTCGCCCGGGAATTTTTCCTTGGCCTCGTGCCTCCCGCCCTGCTCGTGGCTTTTGCGCTCGGATCCATTTTGTTTGGCTGGGCCACACCTACCGAAGGTGCCGGCTGTGGCGCATTCGGCGCCCTGGTCCTGACTCTGGCCTACCGCAAGCTGACGTTCAACGGCCTGTGGGAAGCCCTCATTAAGACTTTGGAAATTTCAGTTCTGATCCTGTTCCTGGTCGCCGCATCGAATTTCTTCGGCGCGGTGTTCTCGCGTCTGGGCACGCCGACCATGCTGACAAACCTGCTGCTTTCCATGGATTTGACACAGTTTCAGGTGCTGCTGGTTGTGATGGCGCTGATCTTTCTGCTCGGTTGGCCGCTCGAATGGGTTCCCATTGTCCTGATCATCGTGCCTATCCTGATTC
>JBPCWG010000278.1:0-5065 GCA_051009705.1 Methyloligellaceae bacterium
TATCCCTTGGTTTTATCGCTGAACGGGGCCTGACCGGGTTTGTCCGGAAACCTCTTCACCGGCATTTTCAGGTAGTCTCAACATCATGAACACGGACAGTGAGGCTATTGCAGATACCGTGAAAAAGGCAATCATGAAATCATTGGTATTCATGGGACCAGAATGGCTTGCTGCGGAAATTTCGAGAACGATCGCAGCCAGGGCCACGCCCATGGACAAGGAAATGCGCTGGGAGACTGCTGACAAAGTCGTTGCCCGGCTCATATTGCCCTGATCAATATCCGCGAACGAGAGAGCCATAAGACTGGTGAATTGCAGTGAGCGGAAAAAGCCGCCGATAAGCAGTATCGCTAAAATAAGGACCACTGGCGTGGAAGTGGTAAATAGACCGTTGATGGCCAGAAATCCGGTTGCGATCAGGCAATTGAAAACCAGCACATTGCGGAATCCAAATTTTTTGAGCACAGGACCGGCGGCGATTTTCATGATCAGTGCTCCTGCAGCCCCGGCCATAGTCAGGAGGCCGGATTGGAAGGGGTTCATGCCGAGACCGATCTGCAGCATCAGGGGCAGCAGGAACGGCGCCGCGCCGGCACTGATGCGAAAGATCCAGCCGCCGAGAATACTGACTTCGAAGCTTCGCACCTTCAACAATTTGAAATCCAGAAGCGGATTGGTACTCTGCCTTGCATGGGGAATGTAAAGTGCCGTTGCCACAACCCCGACAAGCAGCAGTCCCAGTTTTATAACCAGCGGAACCGAGGCCAGGCTAACAACAGAAAAGCCGAACACCAGGCCAAAACAGGCGAGACCCGACAGGACAAAGCCGACACGATCGATGGCGGCGACACTTTCCGCCTTTATGTCGGGAACATATCTGCCGGCAAGAAAGATGCCCAAAATTCCAATCGGCACATTGATGAGAAAAATCCATTCCCAGGAAAAAAATGTGGTGATAAACCCGCCAATGGGCGGACCGAGCAGGGGGCCTACAAGCGCTGGAATCGAAAGCCAGGCGAGAGCATTCACCAGCTCGTTCTTTTCCACAGACCGCAGGATGAGCAGTCGCCCTACCGGGGTCATCATCGCCCCGCCCATTCCCTGTATAGAGCGCGCGATCACAAAGTCCAGGAGCGAGCCGGCGAACGCACACATAACTGAGCCGATGATGAAAACACCAATGGCCGTGCGAAATACCCGCCGCGCCCCATAGCGATCTGCGGCCCAGCCGCTGGCGGGAATAAAAATGGCCAGGGAAATGAGATAAGCGGTTATCGCGAGTTTGAGGGAAACGGGATTAGTATTGAGATCCAGGGCAATGGCAGGCAATGAGGTCGCGATCACTGTCGAGTCTATATTTTCCATGAACAGAGCCACGGAAATTATTAGTGGTAGAATACGCGACTTCATACTATCGTTGACTGGGAGTTGCTTGAGCTTACAGATATATCGATTTAGTTACTTATATCTTCAAAACCACGAACCCAGCAATGCCAATGGTTGGCCTTTTGATAGAATTAGAAGAGCCTCATTCGCCAAATGGGGGTTGCGTATTATTCTGCCTAAGTCATAACATCGGCTACCTGGTGTCGTGAATTTTTTATTCATGGATAAAAACAAGGGGAAGTGTATGCGGACTCTCATCCGGAAATGTATAGCGGCTTTTCTACTTCTGAATTTTAGTGGTATAGCTTTGGCCAGTCAGGAAGTTGATGTCGAACTGGTGTTTCTCGCCGATGCCTCGGGTTCCATAGATGATGCGGAAATAAAGTTCCAGCGCCGGGGATATGCTGAGGCTATTGTCCACCCCGATGTTCTCAGTGCCATTGACAAGGGGCTTTTGCAAAAAATTGCTGTGACTTATGTGGAATGGGGGGATAGCGGCAGTCAGGAAGTCGTTGTTCCCTGGACCATAATTGATGGATTGGAAAGCGCTAAGAATTTCGCCTCTGCTCTGGAAAAAACGCCGCGTCTGGCCTTTGGTCCAAACGCTATCGGATCGGCGATTGCGTTTGGTCAGAAATTGATAGAGGGCAATGATCTGAAGGGATTGCGCAAGGTGATCGATTTTTCAGGAGACAGTGCCAATAACTGGAATGGTATATCGATCGCCGAAGCGCGAAAGTCCGCACTGGAGGCCGGCATTGTAATCAACGGGCTTGCCATCCTTTGTCGCGATTGTAATGGTCGCCCCGTCCTTTATGATCTGGAAAAAGCTTTTGCCGAACAGATCATAGGTGGTCCGGCCAGTTTCGTTGTGACTGCTGATAATATGGAAAGCTTTGCCGGTGCTGTTCGTCGCAAGATGATACTGGAGATCGGGCTGAGATCTCCATATGCACCGAGAATAGTAAACCTTGAAACAAACAAAAGAAAAAGGGCGATAAATTGAACGGAAGCAATAATCTGGAAGGGCGGGTTGCGGTTGTAACCGGCGGTGGCAGCGGTCTCGGTCGTGCAACAGCGTTGGAGTTTGCCAAAGAGGGGGCTCATGTCATCGTCGTCGGGCGAACGCAGTCGACACTTGAAGCTGTCGTAAACGAAATCAAGGTCGATGGTGGATCGGCACAATTGTTTGTTGCCGATATCACCGACTATGCGCCCCTTCTTGAATTCATGAGCGGTCTGCGCGAAGAAGGGAAAACAGCATCCATTCTGATCAACAATGCCGGTCAGATTGACCCTATCGGCCGTTTTCTTGATACAGACCCCGAGGTTTGGAAACAGAATGTGATGGTCAATCTCGTTGGTGCCCAGAACGCAGCCCGCGCCTTTTTGACATCCAGTGATGACATGTCGAACTGCATTCTCGTGAATATCAGTACTGGAGCTGCCAGGGTGCCCCGGGAAGGTTGGAGTGGTTATTGTTGTTCCAAGGCGGCCGTCGCCATGTTCACACAGCACCTGCACAGTGAGTATGGCGATGAGGGATTGCGGGTAATGGGCTACATTCCGGGATTCGTCGACACGGAAATGCAGGAAAAGATTCGCGCATCGGGAATCAATGAAATTAGTCAGATGACAAAACAAGACATGACGTCTCCGGCCATTCCCGCACAGGTTATTGCTTTTCTTTGCTCCCCCGACGGTATTGACTATGCAGGACAGGAAGTCAGTTTCCAGGACGAAGCACTTATGGCGCGTGTATTTCCCTAGATGGAGGCAGTTGGTCCACAATCCAGTGATGGTGAAGCCGATCCGCTAAAATCTCATGTGGTATCGATTTTGCTGGCGACCACTATTGTACAAACCTTCACGACCTGGGCCAATCTTGTCTTCACGCCTGCTGCCACGGTTCTGGCGCTTGAGTTTAACCTGCCGGCTACGGCCATCGGCTATCAGGTGGGGCTGGTTCTGTTTTCCGCCATGTGCTGCTCCCTTGTTGCAGGCTCCATTACCATCGCCATTGGCGCGCGCCTGACTCTGCAGTTGGCGCTGCTCATTTCGGGCCTCGGGGCCATTGTCAGCACCTTTGGCGGATTAGCTGGAATAATCTGCGGCAGTGTTCTCATCGGCCTTGGATATGGTCTGACCAACCCACCTTCGGCAGTGTTGCTGGCCCGGGCCACAAGCGCACATAATCGTGGCTTGATATTTTCCCTGAAACAGAGCGGTGTTCCCCTGGGAGGTGTGCTGGCAGCTATCGCGACCCCTTATCTTACGGAAACCTATGATTGGCGTGTGGCGGCCTATGCCGTTGGAGGCGTCTGTCTGGCAAGCCTGGTGGTCATCCGCGTTCTTGGACAACGCTGGGGCAGGAAGGGTAGATTCCGTCCCGCTCGTCAATTCAAAATGTCGGCGTCTCTGAAAGCTGTTCTGCAGTCAAAACCTCTGAGTTATCTCACATTTGCCGCTATGGCGTTTGTCTCGGTGCAGATGTGTGTCATGACTTTTGTGAGTCCGTTTCTGGTAAAGGAACTCGGTTTCTCCCTGATCGCCGCAGGTGTCTTTCTTGCTACAGCCCAGGTAGGTGGCACGTTCGGGCGTCCGTTCTGGGGTAGTGTTGCGGATCGGATCGGCCACAATGCCCTGATGATGCGGATCATCGGCGCAATTATGACGGCCTGCCTGCTTCTTGTTTTGGGTTTGTCGGCGGATATTTCCGCGATCTGGCTTTACTTGTTGTTTTTCTGTCTCGGAGCTTCGGCAATTGGATGGAATGGCATATTCCTTGCCGAGATAGCTGATGTGGCGGGACCGGACAAAACGAGCCAGGCTGTCTCGGGCGCGGCGTTTTTCACCTTTCTGGCAGGTGTCGTCGCACCTTCTCTGTTTGCTCTCGCCAAGGACTGGACCGGCAGCTATGCTTTGACGATTGCAATACTTTCCGCAATTGCTCTTTGTGGATTGGCTCTGACTTTTGGTATGTCGAAAGGAGCCAGGAGCCGCCTTCAGAGCGAAATTTAAGGCAAAACTCCCCGAGATTTCATCACTTTCTCATTCAAGGTTTGCATACCAGTTCGACAGGGCCTGCCCAATCTGGTGCGGGCTGTCCTCGTGGACATAGTGCAGACCCGGAACCGTAATTTCCTGCTGATTGGGAATTTTCCGGACGTCTTCGAGAATATGTCCCTTAAGTACGGTTTCCGGTTCGCAATGGATAAACAACTTGGGAAGATTGGATCCCCGGAGCCAGGTCATAAATGTCTCTATGGTTTCAAGAACATCGGCGGGTTCGCCTTCCACGGGAATTTCTCGCGGCCAAGTCAGCGTTGGCCGCCGGTCTTCTCCGGCGTTGGCATAGGGGCGGCGATATTCTTCAAAAACTTCCGGAGGAATGTCGCGAATAACCATAGCGGGAAGTATTTTTTCAACAAAGTAATTCTGATTGAGGACGAGCTCCTCGCCTTCCTCGGAACGAAAGCGACGCATGAGATCGGACACGTGGGGAGGCCAGTAGTTCCAGTTCAGATTGCCCATTAGGGTTTGAGTGTAGGCCAGGCCCTTGATACGCGCCCGATTTTTGCAGGCCCAGGTCAAGCCGAGAGCACCACCCCAATCGTGAAGCATGAAGGTAATCCGGTCCCCGAGATCCAGATACTCCAACAGGCCATCTGTATAATTC
>JBPCWG010000279.1:0-10745 GCA_051009705.1 Methyloligellaceae bacterium
ATTGGGGACGGCCTTCTGATACGGAGGCTGTCCCTTAAACTTTTTCAAGCAATCATCAAATCACCGAGCCAGTGATGGTGAGCGACTGATGGTGAGCGACTAGGGAACGATCCAGTCCTCAATGTCGCGACCGTCGCAATAAGCCTCTAGTGTGGATTGCGTAAACTTCATTGCATCAGACAGATCAGGCTCGGGTCCAAAAGCGATGAGAATCATAAGAATGGTTTCTGTTTCACTGGTAATTTTCGTGCGTTCGGAATCACTGGTGGGGGAACCGAAAGGACCCTGACTGTCAAAGAACACCGGCAAATTGGCGATGTTGAAAGGCCCGCGGCCAATGGCGAGATAGTCGTCATCCTCGCTACCGCGATCGAAGCTGATATTTCCTTCCACCCGGTCCAAATCGTATGCGCCAATGGAAAAACATGTTTTCAGAGAAATGAGATTCACGCAATCCACCACATTATTGATGGAATAAAGATCCTTGCCTTGCAGAGCCCGACGGGTCAGGGCTTCTGCGGAGGGGCGATAGCGAGCAGGATCTTTGCCCAAGGCCTTATACGCCTTACGAATAGCGGCGATCTGCGCACGAGACTGGGCTGGAGCTTGCCCGAGTTCACGGGCGACTTCCGCCATCAATTTCTGAATGGCCGAATTCAGGGCCGGGGAAGCGGGCGATAGTGTAACTTTAGCTTTCAGGCAACCCAGCCTGGGCTCTAGTCCTAAGTCCGAAAACAGGGAAGATAGGTGCAGGGACGGGGTGGGCATGGACGGTGGACCTCTACTGGCTGGTATCAGTTAATTTTTCACTGCGGCCTTGGAAATTTTGCACGCTTTGTTTGTTTACGTTCAATAAACCCTGAAACTGTAGATTGATCACGCGCGAACGTGAACATTAAATCTGCCCTTAACTCCCATTAGGTCATGTTGGTTGACGTTCGAGCTTATCCTAAGTATTGCGTGATGTGCGGGTCCGGGCTGTTCCGGACCCTCGCATTTTCCACGCCAGTTGCCGGAATTCGTGGATATGGCGGATAAGCACCGAGTAGATCGCACCCATGGATGAAGATGCCCTTTCAAAATTCTGGTCCTTTTCCATCGATTTCTACGGTCGTACCGGTGTCTCCGAAGTCTGTCTTGAATTGCAGGACTTTCACGATGTTGACGTCAATCTGGTTTTATATGTCCTATGGCGAGGCCTTCAGGGCATTGAGCTGGATCGATCTGCAATCGCGGACCTGGACAATAGCCTTTCTCCCTGGCGGCACAATGTTGTTGAACCCCTGCGTAAAATACGGCGGCAACTGAAAGAACTAGATACGGATCTTGGGTCGAAAGATGTCAATGATTTGCGCAATTCCGTTAAAGATCTCGAATTAAAATCGGAATTTCTGGCGCAAAAACTCTTGGTCAAAAAAATAGATACAGGGATAAATTCGCGACAAGCAGTTGGAACGATTACGCGAGGCAATTTGCAGGCGTATGGCGAATTCCTTTGCCGTACCCTTCCTGAGGAGCTGTGCGAGAAACTGATCAGCAATCTCGGCTGAGGCATTATATTGGGAGGAGGACAAGAAATTGGGAGGAGGACAAGCCGCTGCGACTCGTAACGAAAAATCCTGCAAAGATCGAACTGCAAATTGACCGCGTACATGGATTGTGCTTGTACTAGATCCTACGTTTGCACCAAAAATACAATAAAGAGGATAAAGGTGTGGAATCTCCGAAACGTTTGATCATTGGGATAAGCGGCGCGTCGGGAATTATTTATGGCATTCGTGCCCTGCAGATGCTGCAGAAGACTCCGGTTCGCGTGCATCTCGTTGTTTCGAAAGCCGCGGAACTCACACTGAGTTACGAAACCGATCTCAAACTGGATGATCTCAAAGAACTCGCCGACGAGTTTCACCCTGTCAGAGATATTGGTGCCTCAATTGCTTCGGGATCATTCAGAACCAGTGGGATGCTGATCCTGCCCTGTTCAATCCGAACCATGAGCGAACTGTCATCTGGGGTCACCAGTTCTCTGTTGTCGCGGGCTGCCGATGTTGTGCTTAAAGAAAAGAGGCGTCTGGTGTTGGGCATCCGGGAAACGCCGCTGCATGGTGGACATCTCAAGACGATGCTGCATCTTGCCGAGCTGGGTGTCGTAATTTCGCCGATTGTGCCCGCCTTCTACAACAAACCCCAGACCCTCGACGATATCATCAATCAGACGGTTGGACGCATGCTGGATATGTTCGACATTGATCTGGGTACGGTGCATCGCTGGCGCGATGAGGAGGGTCAATAGTTGAAGCCGGTCAATTTCGATTATATTCGGCCGAATTCCTTGTCCGAGGCTTTAACATTAGCGGCAGGGGAAGAGGAGACCGAATTCATCGCTGGCGGCCAAACTCTGGTGCCACTGCTGAATTTACGCATGGCCCGGCCTTCGATCCTCATCGACATATCCAGGATCGCCGATCTCCAAGGTATTTCGTGCGAAGGAGAGCGGCTCTGGATTGGTGGCGCCACCCGGCAGCTCGAAATCGAAGAAAGCGAGATTGTCAGAAAATGTTGCCCTTTGTTGCACAAAGCGCTGCCGTGGATCGGACACCGACCGACGAGGGCCCGGGGAACCATAGGTGGAAGCCTGGCAACCGCCGATCCGGCGGCGGAAATTTCCCTTGTCGGTTTCATTCTGGATGCAGACATCGAAATTCAGACCCCTGACGGAACGCAGAATATTGCCATTGACGATTTTATTCTCGGTCCTCTGGAAACGAGCCTGTTACCCGGTGCCTGTATAACTTCTGTGTCGTTTCCAATCTGGACGGGAGGCGAAGTTGCAACCGGATTTCGCGAGCTCTCAACCCGGCGCAGCGATTTCGCCATAGCCTCGGCTGCAGTGCAGCTCCTCAAAGGGCCAGGCGGCACGATTGACCGGGCCGCGATCGCTGTTGGAGCCTGCGGAGATCGACCTCAGAGATTGTCCAGGCTCGAATATGTCGTTACAGGGAAACGGCCTGCAGAAATTACTCCGGATATCTACCGGGCCGAAATCGAAAATGAAATCCAGGCTAATGGCCATATTCACGCCTCTTCCAATTATGGCAAACGCGCCGCGGCGCACCTGGCGATACAGGCTCTGGGAGAAGCCATAATGGAATTGTCACAATGACAAACAGCAATCAACAATCAGAGCATCGGAAGGCGGTGTCCCTCACAGTCAATGGGAGAGATGTGGCAAGAGATGTGGAGCCGCGCCTTTCCCTTCTCGATTTCGTCCGTGACGAACTTGATCTCATGGGCACTCACAGCGGTTGTGAACATGGCGTATGCGGTGTCTGCACCGTGCTTCTCGATGGTGAACCGGTACGCGCCTGTCTGATGTTTGCGGTTCAATGTGAAGGGCAGGTTGTCGAGACCATTGAAAGCGAGGGGCCAAGCCATGATGAACTAAGTGTCATTCAGGACGCTTTTTGGGAAAAGCACGGATTGCAATGCGGTTATTGCACGTCCGGAATGATTCTGACAGCGCGGGCGTTCCTGAAACGTCATCCGAACCCCAACCGTGAAGAAATTCGCGAGGCCATATCCAGCAATCTCTGCCGGTGTACCGGCTATCTGCAGATCATTGAATCCATTGAGCTCGCAGCAGAACGGCTTGCCGGGTCCAATATCGGGCAAGAGAACTAGAATCTGGCGAGAGAAGAGCATTCCATGGATCAGCACAACTATCGGTACATCGGTAAGAACCGTCGCACAGTGGAGGATCGCCGCTTTGTTGCGGGGCAGGCCAAATTCGTCAGTGATATTAGGGTGCCTGGCCTCAAGCATGTCTCCGTTGTCTCTTCTCCATATCCGGCTGCCAAGATAATCGACATTGATGATCGCTCTGCACGCGCCATGGACGGTGTTTTCGATATCGTCACCGGTGCCGATTATGCGGCGGCCACGAATTCTCTGCCGATCAGTGTCGATGCGCCGGCGGTAAAGCGCTGGCCCTTGGCTGTCAACCAGGTCCGGTATGCGGGTGAATGGGTTGTGGCCGTTGTTGCGGACAGCCGTGCCCGAGCCGAAGATGCGGCGGAATCCATTGATATTACATATGAACCACTTGAATTCGTCACCGACCCGGAAGAAGCATTCAAAGCGAACAGTCCGCCGGTTCATGCCGACCATGGTTCAAACGTCATGTTGCACCGGAACTTCACATGGGGTGAAGTCGAACAGGATTTTGAAAAGGCGGATAATACTCTCTCCTATCGCGTGCGCTGGGGGAGAAGTTCGACGGTACCTTTGGAGACCTTTGGTGTGATCGCCAGTTGGGATCCGGGTAAGTCGGTCATGGAAATCTGGGCGTCGATCCAGATGCCCAAATATGCCGATCAGATTGCTCGCGCCCTGCGGCTTCCTGCAAGTTCCATATGTGTGCACTATGATGTCGATGTAGGCGGCAGCTACGGTGTGAAGCGGGGATTGAAACAGACAATTCTTGTCGCTGAGCTGAGTCGGAGGCTGGGTCAGCCTGTCAGTTTCATCGAGGATCGGTTGCAGAACATGTCCGGGGGGGATGCCCACGGGCCTGATCGCATTTTTGATGTGTCCCTGGCGTTCCAAAACAGCGGTCGCATAGACTCTATCAGAATCCGAGCTCTTGACAATCTCGGGGCCTATTCCGGTCGCGGTCCTTTCCAGCTTGGCAAACCCGTTGGTGCCATTGTCGGGCCATACAAAATCGGAAGTGCGGCCTACGAGGCCATTTCCGTCACCACCAATATGACGCCACAGGAAGCCGTGCGGGGCTTCGGTCAGGGGCCGACGAATTATGCCATCGAACATGGCATTGACAGGGTGGCCGGGAAGCTCGGCCTCGATCCCCAGGAAATTCGCAGGTTGAATTTTATTCCGGAATCCGAATTTCCCTATTTGATCCCCAGTGGCACGACTTATGACAGCGGAAATTACCACGGCATGCTCGACAAGTTGATGGAAGCGGCTGGCGGCTGGAAAAATATGCTGGCCAAGCGTGATCACCAGCGCGAGAAAGGACTGCTTTCGGGCATTGGGCTTGCCACATGTCTTGAACCGAGCGGCGGAAATTCCTCATTCGAACCATTGCTCAATCCCAAGAACGATACGACAACCTGGATGGAAGCCTGCCAGCTTCAGGTCGACGCCCTTGGCGGGATCATTGCGACAATTTCAACGACTTCGTCAGGGCAGGGTCATGAGTCCCTGACAGCCATCGTTGTCGGTGAGGTCCTGGAACTGGATCCGCAAAACGTACGGGTGGCGCGGGCAACCTCGACTACGGCCCATGCCAGCAACAGTCCCGTGGGCTCGCGTATGGCGATTATGCTTGGCGGAGCGGCAAAGTATGCGGCCGTCAAAATTCGCGACAAGATGCTTGATGTTGCGGCCCACAATTTGAAGATTGATCGCGGTGAAACCCGTTGGCGAGACTCTGGCGCCGAATCCGTCCGCAATCCGGAAAAGCGGATGGAATGGGATGAGTTGGTGCATATCTGTCATCGCAATGCTCATCGGTTGCCGCCGGGTGTTGAACCGGGACTGTCGGTCGTGCATACGGAACAGGTTCCGACTGGTGGCGTCCTGCCTGATGAAAAGGGGCGGGTGCAGATGTATCCCTGCCATTCCTTCGAAGCCCATCTCGTACTGATTAAGATGGATCCATATATTTGCCGGCCGGAAATCACCGACTATTATCTCGGTCATGATTGCGGGGTCGTCATTAATCCGGATGTCGTTCGCGGGATGACTCTCGGCGGAGTAGCCCATGGCATCGGTGCAGCTCTCATGGAATGTTTCGAAGTTGACGATAACGGGCAGCTCCAAACGGTCACTTTTGCCGATTATCCCATGCCTTCGGCCCATGAAATCCCGACTGTAAACATTGTCAAACAAGTCACTCCGTCTCCGCTGACAAGTTTCGGGCAAAAAGGTTCCGGCGAGTCCGGTTACCTCGGCAGTGCCGCCGCGATTTCCAATGCGGTAAATGATGCACTCCAGCCCCTGAATGCTTCAATTGAACAACTGCCGATGCGCATGTCGCAGATCAGCGACATTGTCGCCGGTACACGCTAAAAATACTGCAAAACGAAAGAGCATGATCCATGTCCATAGATGCCCACGCCCATATTGTTCCGCCCACCACTCTAGAAGCCCTGCGGAGTGGGGCGGGAAAGTTTCCCTCCATTGAGATCGAATCCGTTGATCAGACAGTCAAGTTCACATTTGCGGGTAAAACCAAGACACGTCCGGTCATGAAAGGCTTATGGGACGTCGATGATCGCCGCAGCTGGATGGACGCCGCAAATATTTCCCACCAGGTCAATGGGACCTGGCTGGATATGACGGGGTATGAAATTCCGGCGGATGAAGGCAAGGACTGGAGCCGATTCATAAATGAGGGGTTGCGGGAACTCGCAAAATCACAACCTGAATTTGTAACGCTCGCTTCCGTACCGATGCAGTCCGGGGTCGCGGCTGCAGAGATCTTGAATGAGGCCATGGATCAGGGATTTCCGGGGGTCATGATTGGCACTCAGCCAAAGGGGAAAGGTGGGGTTCTCGATGATCCCGATCTTGTCCCATTCTGGCAGGCGGCTTCGGATCGCCAGGCCGTGATTGTTATTCATCCCATGTATGACTGTGGCGATGAACGAGTTCACGACTATGGACTGGCCAATGGTCTCGGGCGTATAACGGATACGGTGATTACCGTGGCGCGCATGCTGTTTGCCGGCCTGCCCGGACGTTATCCCGGGGCACGGATTGTTGTGCCCATTGGCGGGGCGGCTCTTCCTTTTGTTCTCGGACGGCTGAAACGCACCCGAGAAATCGGCGACGATAGCTGGGCCCATCCCGAAGAACAGCTCGCGTATCTGTGGGTGGATACGGTCGTGCATGACGCAGATACCCTTGATTTTGTAGCTAAAAAGGTGAGCTGGGATAAGATCATGCTGGGGACCGACAAGCCGTTTCCCATTGGAGATTTCACTCCGGAAAAAATTGTCGACGAGTTGGACCTGGATGCCGGGATTCGATCGCAGGTCGTCGACGGAAATGCCCGGGCATTGTTTGGAATTTCCTAGGCAGGGAGAACAAGGTTTAACGGACACAAATGGCCAGGCCAACACGAAGCCATTCAAAGGCAAACAGGATCTGAAACCTAGCTGTCGTCCCAGCCGGATTCCACGTCACGGACTGAGGTTTCCGGAGAAACCGTGGCTTTAATCTGGCGTTTGAGAGTCTCAGTACCGTTAACGAGATAGTCTCCTCCAGCGGCGCGAACCGCATCACGCTCCCATTGTTCAGACCAGTCGCCAAGAGAGTAGCCATGCCAGGGAGATTCCGGTTTTAGCGGACCTAGACCAAGGCGTTCCCATAGGGCCTTGGCCTTCTCCATATAAGGCTCCGTTGGCAGCGCCAGGGGCGGCATTTTGCTTTTCATTGTCGCGTTGATCAGGAGGGTCGAATCCTGTTCGCCCGTATGTTCTCGCTTCGGCCCGTGACCCTGTCCGCGATGGGGCAGGATCTGGCAATCGGCCTGTGGATTGGCACGATAGGAAATCGCCCAGAACAGAGCATCGGTACTCTTGGGATCGATGTCCTTATTCACAGCGATGACAATTTTGCTGAAATCCCCTTTAAAACTGGCGGCCCCATAGAGGGCTCTCCAGATTTCCGTTTCTGAGGTGTCCTCCTCCATGGTGATGATGGTAACCCTTAAAAGAGAGGTCAAAGGTTCGTGCAGGGACACATCCCGGACACCAAGAATGTTCAGATCTTTTTGCAGATGATGCAGGAACAGAGGTTCATACGCGACGCGTTTAATGACACTGGACTCAGAAGGTGTTACCTGGCTGATATAGGAAGGGATGACCGCATTGGATTTGCGGGTGATCGCGGTCACCGTCATGGGCATATTAAATTCCTCAAGGGCGACATGGCCATGAGACTCACCAAAAGGACCTTCGGGCTCCAGATATTCTGGATCGATCAACCCTTCGATGATCACTTCTGCCTCTGCCGGGACAAGCAGGTCGACAGTTTTTCCGGTCACGACATTGATGGGCTTGCCGGCAAGTCCGCCGGCGATATCATATTCATCGACTCCGATAGGCATTTTCTGCGGCCCCATGAAAGCGACATAGGGTGGACAGCCAAGGACTATGGCGCAGGGCATTTTTTCACCACGGTCCTTGTATTTCTGCCAGTGGAGATAACCACCTGCGCCACCGACCCGCGTTGCCATGCGCACCACAAGTCGGTCCGGGGCCTTGAGTCCCGCCCGATAGGTGCCCATATTCTGAATTCCCGTTTCCGGATCGCGGGTTATGACATTGGTCGCGGTCAACGTCGGTGTGCTGTCAAATCCGGGGGTTGAAATGGGAATGGGCAGAGCGTCCAGCCCGGCTTCCGATCGCCGGAGGTCTTCTCCTTCGACAATAACATCGTGACAGGGGGCTTCCTGGATCTGCTTCGCGGCTATGGGATTGGCAATCGCCTGTTTCCATTTCTCCGCGATTTCTGCCGTGGGAACGCCCATGCCGATGCTGTAGATGTCTTCGGACGCCGCCATGGCACCGACCACAACCGGGATATCGAATTTGCGACCTTTGCCATCAACAATATTCGTGAACAGAAATGCCTTGCGGTCGTTCTCGGCGATACCCCCCCGGAACTGCCAACGGACGAGAGGGTGCATTTCTGCATCTTTGTCGATTTGTTCATCGATCTCGTGAAGTAGATCCGCACGCCGAAGCTCATCCAGATGTTCCTGCAGGTCTCTATACCCACGTTTATTATTACTCATTTTAATTCCCGGTTTCGTTTATTGGTTCGTCGAAGGCGGCTGTTCATTGAGATACAGGCACAATGTTGTCAGGTCCTCTGATCCCGTTAGTCTTACATTCCCACGACCTGTTCGATCAAGCCCGGGCTTGGAATGTTTCGAACTGAGTTCCTTAACTCTTCGAAACAAAGTATCTGCTTCAAAACTCCGTTTATGAGTGCGTATTTGTTTGATATAAAAAATAGATTCAATCTTACAGGAGTATTGCCGTGTTCACCGTTTCAGACAAAAAATCACTCCTTACAACAACAACCGGCGCTTTACCGCGTCCGTCCTGGTATACGGAAAACCTTCGGGGATTGCCGCTTTCCCACGGATTTTCCCAAAACAGCTATCGGGAACAGCATATCGATTGCCTCGCCTGCAATACAGCGCTTCAGCATCGCGCCGGGATTGACATCTTTGTCGATGGCGACACGCGACTCGACGATGATGTCGCGGGCAAGAGCTGGGTGAGCTATGTCTGTGAACGGGTCGAAGGAATCGGAGATCCGCGGGTCGAGGTGCAGCCGGCAAATTTCATGGCCGACAAACAGCCCGGCGATATAATGTGGGAAGTCATCGAAACCCGCATGACGCCACCGGTTGAGGCTCAAATCAGCGGGTCACATCTGGAACTTGATCGGGCTTACCGGGCCATGGCCGGAATGACCGAACGACCAGTAAAAGTCGGATCCATTTCAGCCCAAATTCTGACCTTGATGCTGGCTAATGAGCACTACAAGGACAAATGGGATCTCCTTGTCGCCCTATCGGAAATGAATAATCAGGAATTTCACAAACTGGCCGATGCTGGAGCCCCTCTGGTGCAAATTGAAGAGCCGGCCATTCACCAGACCATGAATG
Source organism: Methyloligellaceae bacterium (assembly GCA_051009705.1). Lineage (GTDB taxonomy): Bacteria > Pseudomonadota > Alphaproteobacteria > Rhizobiales > CAYWUX01 > JANQOC01. Next base: position 9,713 of record JBPCWG010000279.1, read on the forward strand.
ACGAAAACGCCCCCATGACCTCCGAACAATGGGTTGAAGCCTTCAATATTGAGGTCAAGGGATTGAGGGACAAGTGCGAAGTCTGGTGCCACACATGCTGGGGATCACCGGCAGCGCAAAGGGTGGCAAGCAGGGATCAATCTTATGAAAAAGCCCTTCCCTATTTTGACCAGCTGGATGTCGATGTTATCACCCTCGAAGGCGCTTTTAACAAGGGATTGGATTTTGCACATGCGGGCAAACTGATTTCCAAAGATAAAAAGATTGCTTTGGGTGTCATCAGTCATCGCACCCTGCAGGTGGAACGTCCCGAGGAAGTCGCGGATCTCATTCGTCTGGCCCTCAAACACATTGAGCCGGAGCGGCTTATTCTGTCGAGTGACTGCGGGTTTGGCCGGAACGGCATCAGCCGGATGCATACCTATTACAAGATGGTCTCCATGGTTCGGGGTGCGAATATTGTTCGCAAGGAACTCGGGCTCGAAGAGGTTTATATTCCGGCCGCGGATTCCAAGCTCTCCCTGGTTCCGATCGTCTAAGACGGACCAAGTTCAAGACCCAGCGGATGACAATGGCAATACCGGCTCAGGTGCTGCGCTTACCCGTTTACCATCACGGTCAAACGGGGTTGAAAGCCCCGCTGGGGGGAGATTTAATATAAAGGCAGTCCACCGAACTCTGCGCACCTGCAACTAGAGCACCCCCAAACGGCTCTAAAGCGTCTGGTGGGCTGCACTATTCTTCCAGTTAATATGAGTTTGTTATCAAGGCCGGACACCCACGGAATATGGAACCATGTGAGGGAGTTGGTTGGATCACGCGTGTCAGCCCGGGCTTGGTGAACTGGGTCACGTGGCCTCTCAGTAATAAACATCACTATGTCGGTGATGGAACAGCGAATTCCAGAGTGAAAACGACGCAATTAGCGTAAATCGCGAGGTGTATTGCGGAAAAAGCTTCTTCACAAAGAACTACGGTTGCGAAGTTTCCCTCAAAACTTCGCAACCGTTACCAAAGCAAGAAACGCAATACT
>JBPCWG010000280.1:0-9379 GCA_051009705.1 Methyloligellaceae bacterium
GAACCTTGAAAAATGTAGATTTTGGGCCGAAATAGACTTAGACAGATCAGCAATAAGTCATCGTTTCTGGGGTTTGATTGAAATCGGGAGAGGAATTGGCAGATAATCTGATAGCTGAAAATGCGCACGGGAACAGTGATGGCATTGAAAATAGTAATAAAAGCTCGGAGCCCGAAGGGGTTGTCGCGGATCTTTCCCGCCCTTCCTATCAAGAAATTCCGGGGCTTTTCGACAAAGGCCTGCTTTTGATATGTGATCACGCGGGCAATAGCTTTCCTGAAGGGTATGAAACGTTGGGATTGCCGGATTCCCAGCTCAGTCGCCATATCGCCTATGACATCGGCGCCGCCGGTGTAACCCGCGAACTTAGCCGTCTGCTTAACGTTCCCGCTCTTCTCTACCAATATTCCCGCCTCCTAATAGATCCAAACAGATCCATCGAGGACCCGACCCTGGTTATGCGCCTATCGGACGGGGCGATTGTTCCGGGAAATGCAAAAATCAACGAGGATGAAATTCGAAAAAGGATTGAATCCTACTATCAGCCTTACCATCTGCGCATTGAGAATCTAATTGAGAAGATGAAGGCAACGGGACGCGTACCGGCATTATTTTCTATTCATAGCTTTACGGACAACTGGAAGGGTAAGAAACGCATCTGGGACTCGACAATTTTGTGGGATCGTGACCCAAGATTTGCCAGACCCTTGTTGGCCGCTCTTGAAAAGGAACAAGATATCGTCGTTGGAGAGAATGTTCCTTACTCGGGCCAACTCAAGGGGGATTGTCTTTACCAGCATGGAACAGTGAATGGGCTGGCTCATGCCCTGATCGAAATTCGACAGGATCTTATCGTCACCGAAGAAGGTCAACGGACCTGGGCCGAACGCCTGGCCCGGATCATCAGCAACCTGTTTGCCGAAAAAGAATTCAACAGAGCATTAAATGAAGTTAAAATGTTCGGCTCCCATACCGACCATTCGGTCGGCAGTACCGAATATTGAATGTGAAGGAGAACTCAATGAGTAATATCGATTCGCAGACTCAGAAGGAATTAGAGGCCGCTGTCTTCCAGCGCCTAGTCAACCATCTGCAAAATCGCACTGACGTTCAAAATATCGATCTCATGAATCTTGCGGGTTTTTGCCGTAATTGTCTTTCCAATTGGTACCAGGAAGCGGCAGAGGAAAAAGGCCTGAACTTGGAAAAATCAGCGACCCGTGAAATGGTCTATGGCATGCCATATGAAACTTGGAAAGAAAAGTACCAGTCGGAAGCGACCGAAGAACAGCGCGCCGCCTACGCCGAAGTTCATAAGAAATCGGGTCACTAAACAAGGGCCGCAACGGCCTGTGTCTGGTAATATTCACAGGTTGAATTATTTTTTTCGTGTTGCCTTGCCTGCCTACGGCGGGGGCACTATCATCCACGAGCAGGTCAATTGCGGATATTCTTCGCAAGAGTCGCCACCTAAGACTTTGACTCTCAAAAAAATCAAAACTTGAACTGGAGGCACTATGCTGGCTGATTCTAGTGCGACAAAGAATCAATTGAAATCTTTCGTTGAGCGGATCGAGAGACTCGAGGAAGAAAAAACAGCTTTGTCGGCGGATATCAAAGAAGTTTACGCAGAAGCAAAAGCCATGGGCTTTGACAACAAGGCTCTGCGTGCCGTGATCCGCCTGCGCAAAGTAGATGATACGGAACGGCGCGAACAGGAAGCAATTCTGGAAACTTATCTTCAGGCTCTGGGAATGCTTCCGGAGTAGGCGATTGATCCCCTGGATCGCAGACGTTGCGGAAGCTCCTGATTTATTAGGATACCGAAGCGAGCACTAACGTGCCGTCTGTGAGCGGCTGGATTGACGGGTGTCAGTACCTGTCTCGCCGGTAAGCAAGTTAGGTACGGCTTCACCGGTGAACTGCGAAATCCACAGCATCTCCGCAAATTGCATACCGGAACGGAAGTTTAACTGAATTCGCTGAACTGGTTCACCAATGAGCAGATATGTGCGCTTAAAGTCCGGTTGTGTTAGTCGAGCGAGCTGCCGGTTTTCACTCACAGATTTTTCCGACATCAGTGGCAGAACCGGGAACGGACGGTAGCTGAGTTCTTCCGGATGCTCATCATCATAGGCCGGTGCCCGTACCCATCCGTCATCCCTGGGCAGGGGCGTATTGCGGTCCCGACGGGAAAGGGGATCCCCGCGGCGCAGGATGGCCGGATTTGCAGAAGCCAACTTCAGGCGTCCATCATCCGGTTTTGTGCCGCTGTCTTTGCGTGTGATGAATGCAAACCAGCTGCGGTCGACGCGGGACGGTTCCGGTACGGCGATAATACGTTTGCTGGCGTCCCGTTGTGGGCGTGACGCGGGCTTGGGAATCGGGACAAGCGAGGCAAACTTTAGCGAATTGCCGGGTTTGATGACTCCTTTATTGGCATCTGACAGTGCCGCAACCTTTGTTCGCTGCTGCTGTCGGGAGATCTGTCCAAGCGCCACCCTGGCGTCGAATTTCTTACTTGCACTCAACCGGGTCATGGCAATTTTGTAGTCCCTGGATGTAAGGCTTTTTCCATCACTTGGAACGTGGCGTGATCGACCGTCGGGAAAAAGAGCGGCGAGCTCATACCGATTCATGCGCGGCCAGTGGCGAATGCGGCCGGTATCCAGATGTACAAACGGCAGGGCCGAGGTCGGATAGTAACCCACACCACCTCTCTCCCGAACCATGGCGGAATTCCGCATTTGCCTTATGGACACGTCCGGGAAGTGGACATCAGCGGCTTTGCCGACGATATGCTGGGAAAACTTAGCTTGACCTCCGCGGGTTTTTCGCAGCTTTTCATTTGTTTTCTTTGAGCGATATCCCGAAATCAGGTGGATCGGTTCTTTCGATCCAAGCTCCGTGTGCAGTTCCCACATGAGGTCGATGAGCTTGGGATCCATCTTAATCTGATTGTCTGTGCGCCAGTCCCGCATCACATGATTGATTTTGTTGAGTGCAGACTTGATGTAGCGGCCATCGCGCTTGTAGACGATGCGCAATTTCTGTTTCGTATGAATATTATATATTGAAATTGTTTGGTTTCGGGGGTTCGCACTTTTTGTCGGAGCCGTACCGAACATGAAACTCAGACAGACAATTAACAGGCAAAATGCGGTAATCGATCCCTTACAGGTCAACATGAATGAGGTCTTAGAGTATGAAAATGTCACTTCTGACGCCCATAATTTGCTGAATAATTCCAGTTTTGGATCCATTCTTAAAAGAAAGTGAGATCCTCTCATACTCAACTTGATGATTGTTTATTTCCCGTTAATCCTGATTAGTCGGCAAAATGGCGCAAAACAAGGCAGAATTAGATAAACTCCGATCCGGCAATATCAGTTGGTGTATCGGATGTTGATTGAATTCGGAGTGGCTCTGATCCCAGAGTCGCGGAGCGTGCGTTCAAGGCCTCAATGGACAATGAAAAAAGGCCACATGCGGACATGTGACCTTTAATTTCAATTCGTTAAATCCCTTCAGATTTTCTAATCGTTGTTGAAAATCGTTGCAAACAGGGACTGCAGGTTTTGTGGCTGGCTCTGCTGCGCTTTGCGGGCGGCGGCCCGGCGCTGTTCTGCAATTGCTTTCGGATCAGCGGGATCGCGCGGAATGGGCCGGCCGGAATAGGCCGCCCAGATTTTGCGGTCGTGGCCGTAAACATCGTGGCCATACCGGGTTTGTCCGCTTTCATCGACCCAGGCTGTGAAATAGCTGACATGAACGGGAATTTTGTTTTGCAGCGTAACTTTGCGGTTCTGCCCCGCAGCGATAGCACCACCGATCTGCCGTTTTGACCAGTTTGCATCGTGGCCCAAAATAATTTCCGCAAGACGGCGTGGATCACGAACTCTTATGCAGCCATGACTATAGGCGCGGACATCTCTTTTAAACAGATATTTTGTCGGTGTGTCGTGCATATAGACCGCATGCTTGTTCGGGAAAAGGAACTTTATTTCTCCCAGGGCATTTCTGGGGCCTGGAGGCTGGCGGAAAAAGATTTTACCGGGTTTGGCCTTATTCCAGTTCACGCTTGTCGGATTGACCTGCTGGCCCCTGGAATTCGACACCTGAAATCCCTTTTTGCTGACAAAATTGGGATTGACCCGGGCACCAGGAAGGATCTCGTTCTGGATGATGGATTTCGGCGGATACCAGTAAGGGTTAAATACAACAGTCTCCATCTTATCGCTAAAAATAGGAGTCTGGTTTGTGGTCTTTCCGGTCACGACACGTTCTTCATGGACAATGTTGTTATCGCTCATGATACGAAAGCGATATTCCGGAATATTCACGCGAATGTGCATTTTCCCGAGATCGCGGGGCATCCATCGCCATCGTTCCAGGTTGGCAATGATGGTTTTGATACGATCCTTCTGGGTCCCATTGAGATTCCGTTTCGTGGATGGACCGACAATCGCATCGACAGTCAGGCCCTTTTCTTTTTGAAAGGCACGCACAGCGTCGGCAAGCTCATCATCAAAAATATTCTCGTCTGCGGCTTCGCCGTCGTCGTTGAAGGGCTCGTCGACTTCCAGCCGTTCTCTCAGCAGAGCGACATGGGGATGACGCATCCCGGGTTTCAATGTCGGGCCCTTGGGCAGACGCACGAGTTGTGTCGTTTGCCTGACTTCTCTCTGGTTTCGGAGTTCCTTCATCAATGCCAGAAACTGCGGATGCTTCGGATGCAGGTCTGCGAGGTAGGCTTTGATATCGCCGTCGACCATGGCTTTCATGACGTCAACGGGATCTTTCCATTCCGGTTGTTGGTCAATGTATTTGCTTCTGAGCGAATTAGGGTCGATACGACCGCCAACTGCATGGCGGGCATAGGCAAGTAGTGCAAAACTCATTTGCAGTTCGGCACGGGCAATTTGCGCAGGGGCAAATTCATCAGATCCCGAAAAGGAAATATTTTGCGGCAATTCATATATATCCGCACTCAGGCCGTAGTCATCAGCGCGCCGGATTTCTTCCATGGCGAGGTAGGCGCGTTCCGTCAAACCTTTTTCACTGGTCCAAACCGGATTATAATTTCGACCGGAATAAAAGGAGACCAGGGCGCCTCGGTGGAGCCGGTATTCCGGATTTGATGTGCGAAAGGGAGCTTCCAGATCTTTCTGGATGTACATGCTGATCCCGTCAAGAGGTGTGACGAGTTCTTCCGGAGCGTCGGGTTCAATCGCAAACGCGGCGGATTGAATAACGATGGACGCCCCCAGGATCAGGGCACTGAGTATGTGCTTTACCATAAATTGTTTCTCCCATTCATCTCCGGAAAGTTACCCGAGGTCGGGTGGAATCTCCAGCATTCAATATTCATAAATTTTAGAAGTATCAAATTCATTAAACTTTGTGGCGAAAATGCACAAAGTCAAATTTGAACATATAGTAATTCAAATAAAAATTTCCTTCGATTTCTTGTTCGTCGACGTACTGGATGAAACAATAACTGAGTTCCAGCTCCCAAAGTTACATTATATCTTTTGAATGCCAAGCTCAGGATCACTTATATTTGATCTGTTGGGGAGCTATGGAAAGAGCCGTGCAGAGGGTTCACAGCTTGGGTTTGTTGAGAAAAAAAGGAAGGCGCCCTATGGGGAACTCATTGGGGAATTGACGCCTTCCTGCAAAAACCGTTAGCCGGTTAAGACTAGTTATCCGTTCTGATTAGCTGGACGTGGTCTGGAGTCCAAAATCCCGCATTTTTCGGTAGAGTGTCGAACGGCCTATACCCAGATGCTTGGCGATGTCGGTCATGTGCCCGCGATAGCGGCCCATGGCCAATCGAATCATGTCCGCCTCGATTTCTTCAAGCTTGCGGATGTCGCCGGCGTCAGTCATCGCCGGAATTCCGACGGAATCGTTCGTTCCTTGTTGCGAGATCGTGACGGTTTCCGGGATTTTCAGATCACATCCGACCATTGCCGGCACCTGATCGAATTTAGGCTCTGCCCGTGGTTCCGGCGCAGCGGGAATTGCAGCTTGGAAGCCCTCCACATGGGCCGCAATCTGCGGAAACTCATCAACACTGAGGATTTCAACATCCGCAAGAACTACGGCTCTGAAAACCGCATTTTCGAGCTGACGAACATTCCCGGGCCAGGGATAGGACTGCAGCAAATCCAGCGCCTGGGCGTCGATCTGCTCTATTTTCTTTCCTTCTTCCGCCGCAAACCGGGTGACAAAATGCTGGACAAGTTCCGGGATGTCTTCCTTGTGCTCTCGGAGAGGCGGAACCTGTATGGGAAATACGTTCAACCGATAGTACAGATCTTCCCGAAATGCACCTTCCTTCACCTGTTCAATCATATCGCGGTTGGTGGCGGAGATGAGTCTGAAATCGACTTTGACCGATTTTTTCGAACCCACCGGATCGATCTCGCCCTCCTGAAGCGCGCGCAACAGTTTGACTTGGGCATCGAGGGGCAATTCGCCGACTTCGTCGAGGAACAATGTGCCGCCATTGGCTTCTACAAATTTTCCGGTGCGCTTTTCAGTTGCTCCGGTAAAAGAGCCTTTCTCATGACCGAAGAGGATGCTCTCGACAAGATTTTCGGGTATTGCGCCGCAGTTTACGGTGACAAACGGAGCGCCCGATCTCTCACTTTCCCCTTGTATGGCACGGGCAATAAGCTCCTTGCCGACACCGCTTTCGCCTTCAATGAGGACCGGAATGTTGGAGTTGGCTGCGCGTTTACCGAGCTTGATGACCCTGTCCATGGAAGGGCTGTTGGCAATCAGGTCATCGAAGGACAGATTGCCGGTCGATGTGCGCTTGATACGTGTAATTTCGCCTTCAAGGGTCGTAATTTTTAAGGCGTTACGGATGGATACTTCGAGCCGCTCCGGACTGACCGGCTTGACCACAAAATCCGTTGCATTCGCGCGCATCGCGGCGATCGCCGTTTCAATACTTCCATTCGCCGTTTGAACGATGATCGGAAATTTTTTGCTGTGGGACTGTAGGCGCTCAAGCACCATCATGCCGTCGACTTCCGGCATTACGAGATCAAGGAGAACCAGGGAAATCTTTTGCCCCTGCTCACCAAGTAGGATGGACAAGGCATCTTCACCACCCGCGGCCGTCAGGGTTTCGTAGCCAAAGCGTTTGATATTTTCTTCGAGAATTCGGCGCTGGGCAGGATCGTCATCGACAATTAGAACACATTTTGCCATTTGGCTTACTCTTACTTACTGTTTACGCAACCATGACCGAATTTCGAGACTTGTGGCGTTCAATTGGAAACAGCCATTTACCGAATATTGGTCTTCTACTTTCGGCAATAGTGGAGAGAAAACGTAAATAAGGTCTTTAAATTTCAACATCGAAACTGATATATGTGTTGTATTGAGACAGACAATCCCCGAAAACGTTTCCAGTTTATTTTCAAATGGCTCACGGGCGACCCGTTTTGGGATTTCGGGTCTGCAGCGTCTGGAAAGCCGTTATTCATCATTTGCGATTGTGTCGGATTGCATTTCAGGGCAATAAACTCCCAGATATCAGATCTAAACAATTGATCCAGGCAACAGGCAAAGGGTCCTCACATCATGGCATCCGAATTCTCTCGTCCCAGCTTTCAGAAATTTCCACTTGGCGGGCCTTTGAACTGGTCGATTTCGCTAGCCGCAGGGGATGATCAGCTGGGGGACATGCCGGAATGGAAACTCGAAGACCTTTACCCGTCTCTCGATGCGCCGGAACTTGATCAGGATATCAAGAAACTACAATCCGATGCCAAAACGTTTCACGGCAGCTATCAGGGTAAACTGATCGACATCGTAGATGACGGAGCCGGTGGTGGCGACCTGGCCCGAATTATCAGAGAATATGAAGCCCTGCAGGATCTGGCCGGACGTATCGGATCATTTGCGGGCCTTCTCTATGCCGGCGATACTTCAAATCCCGACCGTGCAAAATTTTACGGCGACATCCAGGAAAAACTCACGGAAATAAGTTCAAGCCTGCTTTTCTTTTCCCTGGAGCTAAATCGCCTCGAAGACAGTGTTGTGGATGCGTGCTGCGTCAATCCCGACCTTCAGGTCTATCGGCCCTGGATTGATGATCTGCGCAAGGAAAAACCGTACCAGCTTGAGGATGAACTCGAACAGCTGTTTCATGAAAAGTCGGTCACCAGCAGGGGCGCTTGGAACCGTTTGTTCAACGAAACGATTACGTCACTCAAGTTCGAAGTCGGGGGAGAAAGCCTGTCCCTGGAGCCGACCCTGAACGGCCTGCTCGAAAGCGACCCGGAAAAACGCCGCCAGGCAGCCGAAGCTCTCGCCGATGTTTTTCAGTCCAATCTGCGTCTCTTCACTCTCATTACCAATACGCTGGCCAAGGACAAGGAAATTTCTGATCGCTGGCGGGGCTTTGGTGATGTGGCGGATGAGCGCCATCTCTCAAACCGGGTGGAAGGGACCGTTGTAGATGCCCTGGTTCGGGCAGTTGCCGAAAAGTATCCGGCAATTCCCCATCGTTATTATGCACTCAAGGCCCGGTGGCTGGGGAAGGACAAACTTGCCCACTGGGATCGTAACGCACCGCTGCCTCATCAGTCCTCGAAAGTGATTCCTTGGTCAGATGCACAGAACATCGTGCTCGATGCTTACAGTGGCTTTGATCCGAAGATGTCTGACATTGCATCAGAGTTCTTCAAAAGCGGTTGGATCGATGCACCCGTGCGCAGCGGCAAATCACCGGGTGCGTTTTCTCACCCGACGGTTCCGAGCGCTCATCCCTATATTCTCCTCAACTATCAGGGCAAGCCCCGGGATGTCATGACCCTCGCCCACGAACTGGGGCACGGGGTTCACCAGGTACTGGCCAATGAGCAGGGCGCTCTCATGGCGCCGACGCCGCTGACACTGGCGGAGACCGCTAGTGTCTTTGGCGAAATGCTAACCTTTAAGGAACTGCTCTCCCGGACGACTAATCCGCGCGAACGCAAGGCACTGCTGGCGTCGAAGGTCGAGGATATGATCAATACGGTCGCACGACAGATCGCCTTTTATCAGTTCGAAAGGAATATACACACCGAACGTCGGTCCGGCGAACTGACATCGGAAAAAATCGGTGAGATCTGGCTTGACGTGCAGAGGGAGAGCCTTGGTCCTTCAGTACGCCTGGAAGCTGGATTTGAAACATTCTGGAGTTACATTCCCCACTTCATTCACTCGCCCTTCTATGTCTACGCCTACGCATTCGGGGAATGTCTGGTGAACTCGCTCTATGCAGTCTATGAAAATGCCGATGAGGGATTTGTCGACAAATATTTTTCAATGCTCAAAGCCGGTGGCAGCAAGAACTATCATGAATTGCTGCATC
>JBPCWG010000281.1:0-6716 GCA_051009705.1 Methyloligellaceae bacterium
CCAAAAACATGAAGCGCCATGGCGGTGGTTCAATTGTCCATATCGGTTCCATGTGGGCAAACCAGGCCATCAAGGCGACACCGTCATCGGCCTATTCCATGGCCAAGGCGGGCCTGCACGCCCTGACTCAGCACATGGCGATGGAACTGGCGGAGCATGGTATCCGCGTCAACGCGGTCTCTCCGGCGGTGGTCCTGACGACGATCTACAAGGCATTTATCGAGCCTGACCAGATCGCCGAGACCTTGTCCGGCTTTGATGGTTTTCACCCCATTGGCCGCATCGGCCAGCCTAAAGATGTCGGCTCAGTCATCGATTTTCTGCTGTCCGACGAAGCCGGCTGGGTGACCGGCGCCATCTGGGATGTGGACGGCGGCGTCATGGCCGGACGGAATTAACAGAGATGATTTGAGGACTGTTCTCCCGGGAAGCGCGTCAGCTTTCCGGGGCTCCCGATAGTTCCGCGGGCGCATCCCCGCTTTCCTTAAACTCGCGAAATTTAATCACCGAAATGATCAGGATAAAGATCCCGAGACCGTTCAGCAAATGCCAGAGCAAATGGGTGCCGGCAGTGAAATGTCCGCAGACTTCCGGCAACCGGTCGATGGTGCGGAAGAAGATCGAGACATAAAAAACCAGGGCGCCGGTGAACACGGTGAGGCCGATGGGCGATCCCCGGATCAGCAACGCAACTCCAATCAGGGTCACGGCCAATATGGGCGGAAAATAGAGCATCGACCCGTTGAACCAGGGCGGCAGGCTGAACATCGCCACGACGACGACCAGTCCCCCGGCGAGCGCCCCGGCAAATGGCCAGTGCAGAAACCAGCGCAGCGCGAGAATGAAAAATGTAAAAATGATGATGCCAATGGGAATCACATCGGCGAACATCGCCCACACGGTCGCCAGGGTGTGAAACAGGAAACTGCCTGTGCCGACAGCGACAGTGGCGACAATCAGGAAGACAATCGGCCAGCGGCCTTCGCGGATTCCGCTCTTCTGCAGGGCGCGCCAAGCAAAGTAGGCGGCGATGAAAAATGAAATATTGGAAACCGCATTCAGAGGTTCGGCCCAGAATTCGGCATTTCCAGCACGTTCGCAATAACAGCTTATCTTGTCTGCAAATTCGAGATCAGGTGCACTACATGGGTGAATCTCACCGGCCATCAACCGCTATCTCAATTTGCATTTTTCCGTATAGTCAGGCGCTATACGAGACTTACCGATCAGCTCCCGGTTTCTGCTCATCGGAAGACGCATCACCGTCGCTGCTGCCGACAGTTTTAACCACACTTGAGAGGGGCCGTCCACCGGCATTTGCAATACGGCCCTTGAATTCTTTTTTCACAACCGCTTCATAATCGGGAAGACTTTTGGCCGGCTCCTTGGATGTCAGATGCACCAGCTTGTAGCCTTCCTTGCTGAGCGCCGTCAGCAGATCCGGCAGGGCTTTGACGGTGACCGGCTGAATGTCATGCATCAGGATGATGCCTTTTTTGCGTTTCTTCAGCTTTCGCATGACGCCACGCACCAGACGCTTGGAATTCTTGATCTTGAAGTCGAAGGAATCGATATCGGTGGAGAAAATTGCAACATTGCGCCCCCCGAGATATTTCACCAGCTCTTCGCTGTCTTTCAGAAACGGAAACCGGAAGAACGGGGACTGCTTGTCGCCAATAGCCAGGGTTGCCGCGCTCAGCCCGCGTTCGATCTGGCTCTTGGCACGTTGCAGCTTGGCTTTCGACAAATTGATGTGAGACCAGGTGTGACTGCCGATCGTGTGTCCCTGGGCGGCAATGTCCTTGAGCAGTTCCGGATAACCGACCGCCAACTTGCCGACGGGAAAGAACGTTGCCTTGGCGCAGTGCTTATCCAGGGCTTCCAGAACCTTGTCGGTGCGCGAAGGCAGGGGACCGTCATCAAATGTGAGGACAATTTCACCCTTCTGCAGAAAATCGAATGATTTGTAGTGCTGAAAACCGAAACCAGGACCGCTCGTCGTGTCGATTTCGACCGTGCGTGAAACGCCCAGCGCATCCTTGGTGCCCGGACAGGAATTGTCCTGTGCCATTGCCGCATCTCCGCCCGCAAAGCTGAATCCGAAAATGACTGCGAAAACCCAAAATAACCGCATAAGAGAGTCCTCCTGAGACTAGTCTTAGATCTGGCTAACACCTGGCTGACGTCTTGCGACCACCGGCCCAATGGTTAACATATACAATAACACACTGATAAATCCGCAAAATTCATATGTTGAACACAATATATGCGCAATTTTTGTTGCGAGTGTATTCAGCAAGTCGCAATGATTGATATAAAAGACAAATAATGCATACGAAATTCAATGTGTCTGTCACTCAGCCTAGATAAGCAAGATCCAGTCCAACCCCCTGCAACAAAGCAATTTAACCATGTCCCTTAAGATTTCGAACAGAGTATTGCCCGTCATCGTACTGACTCTGGCGCTTCCGGCTTCGGCCTGGGCCCAGGGATGCAAAAACACGGGATCCTTTTCGGCGTGGATGAAGGATTTCAAACAGGAAGCCCGCGCTGCCGGTATTTCCGGCAAGACCATCGCCCAGGCCCTTAACGGCATTACATTCGACCAGAAGATCGTCAACCGGGACCGGCGCCAGAGTTTCTTCTCCCAGAGTTTTCTGCAGCTGTCGGGCCGCATGATTTCCAAGCACCGCCTGAACAACGGCGCCAAAAGAATCAAGAAATACCGGTCCATCTTTCAGAAAGTGGAACAGAAATACGGGGTCCCCCCATCGGTTATCGCCGCCTTCTGGGCGCTGGAGAGCGACTTCGGCGTGAACATGGGCAAGGACAAGTCGATCCGCTCCCTCGCCACCCTCGCCTATGACTGCCGGCGGCCGGAGCTTTTCCGCCCGGAACTGATGGCGGTGCTGAAGATTATCGAACGCGGGGATCTGCGCGCCTCGGAAATGATTGGTTCCTGGGCCGGTGAGCTGGGGCAAACGCAGTTTCTGCCCACCCACTATTACAATCATGCGGTGGATTTCGACGGCGACGGGAGGCGCAATCTGCTGAAAAGCCCGGCGGACGTCATCGCTTCGACCGGCGCTTTCCTCGAACATCTCGGATGGAAGGCGAACCAGCCGTGGCTGCAGGAAGTGCGCGTCCCCGGTAAGGTACCCTGGAAGGAAGCGGATTTGCGCATCCGGCATCCGCGTTCCCAGTGGGCACAATGGGGCGTGCGGACGGCTTCCGGCGGCAAGCTCAGGGCGGACGGTCTGCCGGCGTCGCTGCTGCTGCCCATGGGGCGGAAGGGACCGGCATTCCTGGCCTATGAAAATTTCCAGATCTATCTGCAGTGGAACCAGTCACTGATTTACGCGACGACGGCGGCCTATCTGGCGACGCGTTATGACGGTGCCGGACCTGTGCGCAAGGGCAGCAAGGATATTGCGGTGTTCGGGTACAAGGAAATCAAGGAACTGCAACGGCGGCTGGAGCGCAAAGGCTATGATGTCGGCGGTGTTGATGGCAAGATGGGTGTGAAAACCCGGGCGAGCGTCAAGGAGGCGCAGCTGAAATACGGACTGCCGCCGGACTCCTACCCGACACCGGCGCTGATGTCGCGACTGCGGAAATAATCTTATGCACAAGCTCGACATTCCCCAGTGGCTCCGGGACCGGGTGATCCCGCGCCGGGGCCGCTGGGAGATCTTTCAGGAAATCGATGCCCCGGCGACGGCGCTGCTGGTGGTCGACATGCAGAAGGCGTTTGTCGCCGAGGGAGCGCCACTGGAAGTGCCTGTAGCACGGTCGATCGTGCCGAATATCAACGCGATCGCAGCCGCACTGCGTGCTGCCGGGGGTCATATCATCTGGGTCAAGACGACACTGACGGATGCATCGGGGGCCAGTGCCTGGACGGTTTATCATCAGAACTTTTTTACCCCGGACAAGGCGTCGTATCACCGCAATGCAGTGAGCGCCGATGCACCCTGGCATGATCTTTACGGAGAGCTGGACGTGCAGGCGGAGGATAGGGTGTTTGAGAAAAAGCGCTTCAGTGCGTTCTTTTCAAACGACCCGAAACTTGACGATGTGCTGCGGGAAAAAGCGATCGATACGCTGATCGTGACCGGGACACTGACCAATCTGTGCTGTGAATCAACGGCGCGTGACGGGATGATGTCCGGATACAAGATCCTGTTTCCCCATGATGCCAACGCGACGCTGACGGACGAGGAACACAATGGCAGCCTCGTCAATATTGCCCAGGGCTTCGGGGATGTGCGCGCCAGCGCCGAGATTGTCGCAATGCTCCAGGCAGCGCGATAGCCCCTTCAATCCAACTTCATCGGAAACGATCCTCGTTACACCGGCAACCCTAGCTGCCGGGCAGGACGTGGAGAGTCATTTTCTTCGGCAGGTTGGCGACGTTGACGGTGATTGACGTGCTTTCGTCAATGGCCACTTCGAAGTCCGGTTTCGCCAGTTCCAGGAAACTGCCGAGAGTCCAGCTGTCGAAATAGTGCATGGGAATGGCCAGGCGCGGACGCAATTTCTTGACCACGTCGAGAATGTCCTGATGCTGCATGTGACGCATGCGCACGGGCACGAGAACGACATCGAGATTGCCGATGAGGCCCATATGCTGGAGAGTCAGGTCATGGTGCAGATGGCCGAGATGACCAATGCACAGGCCCGCGACCTCGAAAATGAAAATGGAATTGCCGAAGATTTCCCGTTCCCCGGACCAGTTGGTGATGTCCGTCGGAACGTTGCGGACGCGGACGTCCCTGACTTCGATATTGTGTTCGGCCTGACCGCCTTCGGGTTTCCAGCCGCGCAGAACATGGGGAATGCGCGGATCGGGATAATCGGTGTAATGGGAGCCATGGGCATGGTTCATGGTGACCACGTCGGGGACTTCCACGGAGCCGGAATAGCCGGTGAAGTCGGTAACGATATTGACGCCCTGGGGGGTCTGGATGAGAAACGACGAATGGCCGAGATAGGTGATCTTGACGTCACCGACCGTTGACTGGACCGGCGTGTAAGAGGCGCGGATTACGGGATAACCGGCGTCGGCCAGGGCGATGCAGCGGCTGCCGCCCTTGGCGGCGCTGGCCGGGGCCATGTGGGACATGACGAACAAAAGGAACAGGCTTAAATGAGCGATGGGTCTGAAATAATCGACAAATCTGTGGGCTGTCATAAATCTAATCTCCGCAATTCGCGTTCTTCCGGGACGCAATATTCTTGAGGCGCACTCATTTTTTAGAGCGCCTTTTCTTTCAATACGCAGTTTTCCAAGGGCTGTTGCTCCAGCTCTTATGTTTCAAAGTTCGGGGAACAGTATAGCGTGCCCGGAGCACGGCCAAAAGACCGGAATTTGGGCAATCGGGGCGGTGGAGGTCAAGTTTCCTTGAAAAAAAAGCGCACCGCCCCGGGGTGGTTTGGGGGTGGTGCGCTTTTTACTATGGGAGAGCAACGACGGCATGGGTTGGACCGTCGCTGTCTCGGACACAAGGGTCTTGCGGGCGGCATGGAACGCCTCGCAGTTCCGGTTTGATCTGATTCGCATGGCGGCAAAGGGGAAACATTGTGGCAATGCCGAGGCGGGGGACGGAGGCGAGGGTGCGGACGGGGCCGGGCGCGCGGACGCGGACAGGAGATGTGTTGCTCATCAAGTTGTATCCTGAGGGGCAGTTCAAGAATTTCGCCGTGTATGATACAAATTCGCGAAATGATTGGGTGGCAGTTTGGGGGAAGCCATTTGGGGGATGCACTGAAACAGGGTGTGCACGGGATTGTTAAGACCAAGTTGGACGAGATGCCGACGATAAGTAACAGGGCTGTGGGCGGGACGGGATTGCTTGCCATTTTCTGCGATCTGGCGGAGCCGGACAAAACTGATTTCCGCCCCTGGCTTGCGGAAGAAATGTTCCCGGCGCGGGTTGCCATTGGCTTCAGGGCCTGCGCGAGTTTTGACCGGGTGAGCGGTGAAGGACCGGAATTTGCCACGCTCTATGAGACGTCGAGCCCGGGTGATCTCTATGGACGACCCTATCAGCGGCTTCGAGAGAACCGCAGTCAACGGGACCTGGCCTATCACCAGAAGTTCCAGAACCCGGAACGCCATACCCTGACCTGGGTCGGCCCGGAACTGACAGCGACGGCATCATCGACCGCATCACTGGCCGCATCTATGTTTTCGGAATATATTCATGTGGACCGGTTCGAACTCCCGAGTGCCGATATCCAGCCCTTCAATATGTGGTTTGTGAACACCTATCTCCCGGGGCTCACTGAACTGCGCGGCTTCGCGCGGGTACGGCGGTATCTGAGCCTGGAGGGAAAGCCGGCGCATTTTGTCCTGCACGAATTTGCCGACATGTCCTTCGAGGATGATCCGGCGTGGAGAAATCTCCGGGAAAATTTTATCAAGAGCCAATCCGGCCTCTATCGTCGCATCGTGCACGCACCCCCGGAGCCTGCATAACCGGCGGAGCTTTTACAGCCGCGCCTAATTTATTGAGAGCAGCGAAAAGCTTAATGACATACCTGGCACGAATTATGTGGTGTCCGACTGGATGTTGATGAGTTCGCGCCGATAGCTCACCGGGGGTTATCCGTGCGTCCAGTACGTCAGCGCTGGCAGACGCTTGCGGCTGAGTATCCTCTAATTCTTCAATAATTTTAGAGAGAAAAAATGGAGCGGGCGATGAGATTTGAAC
>JBPCWG010000282.1:0-5888 GCA_051009705.1 Methyloligellaceae bacterium
CGGAAAGCGACGATACGTGAAGATGAGTTCATGAGTCCGATCAGGGCATCCGTACCGAGGAGAAGAGGGCCTTGCATTCCGATACTCAAGAGGCCTGCGACAACAAACATTCCTGCTCCTACAGCCGTCCCGCTGATGCAGCCATAGAGGAAGCCGAAGCCAAAGATCGACTTCCAACCCTGTGAAAAGCTGCGTGACTTTAAATAACGACGCAAAGGAATTGCGAGGATTAGAATGGCCCCAAACAGCAAGAGCAAGGGGCGTTCCGGCAACGTTTTAAAAATTGTCGTGCCAATATAGACTCCGGGAAGGGATGACAGAAAATATTTTCCTGCCACGGGCCAATCGATGGTGCGAAAATAAAAAGCCAACCGGCAAAAGTTCCCGATAAATGCAAATACAGCGATAAGAGGAACTATCCCTTTAACACCAACAATTGGTGTCAATAAGAACGCGATTACAAACGCACCTCCAAATCCCCCGACACCGCTGATAAATGCAGCACCAATGGTCGCCAGAAAAATTATCGCGTAATGCAGGTAGGACAGATTGTCCAGTGACAGGGAGTCCATAAATTCGATTATTAGGTTATGGTTTGGTCGGCGACTATATTTTCGTCTGCTAGAATTACGGCAAGTCCAGAGAAATTGAAAGCGTCCATTGTGTTCACCAATCGAGCCAAATGCATTGGGATAGTGAAAATATCGTCTTCTCATCAGCGATGAACAATTCGTATTAGTCCGTCCGTATTGCTTTTTTGAAAGATGAAGAGCAATAAATACGTGGAACAAATGCGTGTATTTGCTAGAACAATCGGTAGCGAATTTAGCCCCGGATATTAAGATGACCAATGGTGTAACCGAGTTCGACTACATAATTATTGGCGCGGGTTCGGCGGGATGCATTCTTGCCGGCAGGTTGGGTGAGATCCCGGGTGTAAGAATTCTGGTGCTTGAAGCTGGTGGTTCCGATTGGAACCCGTTGATTCACATCCCCTTCGGCGTTGCGAAAGTCTGGAACAATCCCAAGCTCAACTGGTCGTACAATTCAGAACCCGAACCCTTTCTCAACAACAGAATACTTTATCATCCTCGTGGCAAAGTCGTCGGTGGATCCGCAGCCATCAATATGATGGCTTATGTCCGCGGTGGCGCCTCGGACTATGATCATTGGGCGCAGAATGGGCTTAGTGGTTGGTCTTATTCAGAGGTTCTCCCGTACTTTAAACGCAACGAACAATTTCTCGGTGGAGAAACGGAGTATAGGGGCGGAAACGGATCCATCAAAACAAGGCCGGCCAAATCCCGAGATCCCTTCCTGAAGTCGTGGTTCGAAGCCGGACAATCTGCGGGTTATCCAGTTCTTGAAGATTACAATAGCACCATGGGTGAAGGGATCGCTAGAATTCAACTGAACATCAGTCAAAGCCGGCGATCGAACTCTGCCAGAGAATATCTGAAGCCCGCCCTTAAACAAGGTAACGTCAAGCTGATCACCCGTGCCCAAGTCAATCGCATCAGAATTGTTGATAGGCGCGCCGAGGGTGTCGACTATCAGGTCGATGGGCGTTTGGAATCCGCCACTGCGAAGCGGGAAGTTATCCTGGCGGCGGGGGCTTATAATTCGCCCAAACTGTTAATGCTTTCAGGCATTGGTGATGGGGAGCAGTTGCAGAATCTTGGTATCGAGCCCGTGCTCGATAACGCCCGGGTTGGGGCGAACCTTCAGGATCATCCTGCCTTGCCCGTAGATTATCAGAGATTGGGAGAGTGTGCGTTTCATGAAAATTTGCGGCTCGATAAGTTGACCATAAATATGCTGAAGGCCTGGTTTATTGGTACCGGGCCGGCAACCGATCCTGCCAGTTTCAGTACGGGATTTTTTAAAAGTCGGCGTGAAATTGAATCTCCGGATATTCAACTTTTTCTCAGACTATTTTCTCCTCAGGCCCGGGAGTGGTTCCCGGGAATCCGTCCGCCCAAGCCTGTTGGGTTTGGATTTGTCTATTGTCACCTGAGACCTGAAAGTCGGGGAACCGTGAGTATCGGTTCGCCGGACCCCAATGATCCACCGCGTATTCTGAATAATTTTCTTTCGACACCAAATGATCAGGAAGCCCTGCGAACTGGTCTCAAAATCATTCGCTCGATTGTCTCACAACCAGCTCTCCAAGATGTTGCAGGCAAGGAACTCGTGCCCGGAAACCAAGTGACATCCGACGAAGAGATCGATCAATATGTTCGAGACCAGGTCAGAACCGTGTTTCATCCCTGTGGAACATGTCGAATGGGGGCGGATCCAGAATCCGTCGTCGATCCTGAGTTGCGGGTGAGAAATATCGCCAAACTGCGCGTTGTTGATGCGTCGATATTTCCAAACATCGTCAGTGGTAATATCAATGCCTGTACGATGATGGTCGCGGAAAAAGCCTCCGATTTGATCAAAAAACCCTGACGACCAGCGTTTAATCTTAGAATTCAAACCGTGTCTCACGCAGATTGAATTCCCCTTGCAAGCAGGGATAATTGATTGCGGTTTCAAGCAGTAGTTGCTATTAATACAACTAAATAATTTGCGGAAAAAATCTTGTTTGTTTCCTGTGGGTCATTTGAGCTGGTTAAATAGTCCATCATGACAGTTATCACACGTGCAAAACTGTCTCATCTTTGTGTGCCGCTCATTGAACCCTATCGTTTGTCTTATCGTACCTTTGAGCAATTCGAGCCCTTTCTTGTGGAATTATGGGATGATGAGGGACGTTATGGTTTCGCAGATGCTCAGATATCCCCGGGATCGAGTGCGGAAACGCGAGAAGGAGGATGGGCGTTTTGCGAGCGTCAGTTGACTAACGCGATCGGCACTACAGTCAAAGAAATTGGAACAAAGATCGGGTCGGAAGGGTCAGTGTCTCCCGTTGCGGGCACGGCATTAATAAGTTCCCTTGAAATGCTGGAATCCCATCCCGCTCTAACGACCGATGAGGAAATTCGGCTTCCCTTGCTGGTCCCCGTGCAACAGTCTGAGCCCGCAAATCTCAGCACTGAAATTGAATCATTGATAGGCATGGGATTTCGTACACTTAAAATCAAGGTCGGCAAAAACCTCGAGGGGGATATCGAAAGAGTTCGACAAATTCAGGAATTCAACAGCGGTCGTGCGACTCTCAGAATTGACGCCAATCGTGCGTATACGAGAGAACAGGGATTGAAATTTGTCAGCTCTGTTAATCCGGAGGCGATCGAATTATTTGAACAGCCTTGTGACTCCGATGACTGGAGCGCCAATGCGGATGTTGCGCAGCGTTCGGCCATACCCATTATGCTTGATGAACCAATTTGTTCCCTCGAAGATATCGAACGTGCTGGAACAATTGACGGTGTGGAATTCTGCAAACTGAAATTGAAACGTTTCGGAGGGCTTTCGCAGTTGACCCACGCCCTGCAACGGGTTCGGGAACTGGGCATGCAGCCGGTTCTTGGGGATGGTCTGGGGAGTGATATTCACAACTGGCTCGAAGCTTGTGTCGCCAAGAGTACCATTGGCAATGCAGGGGAGTTCAACGGTTTCCTGAAAATGAAATATGGTCTTCTGCAGCAAGAACTGGCCGTTCAACAAGGCAGCATGGTCTTGCCGGCAGGTTTTACGCCGCGTCTAGATCCAGAGAAGATCGGCAAATCTCTGATACGGGAAATGAATTTCAATTAAATTCCAATTCTAAGGACTTCGGAATGGCTCACGAAAAACTCATGGAAGAACTCGATCTACGCCGGCAAAACGCGCGCCAGTTGGGAGGAGCGGAGAAACTTGAAAAGCGCAAAGCGAGAGGGCAGCTCAATGCCGGCGAACGGCTTGAAGTTCTCGTGGATCCTGACAGCTTTCTCGAGGTCGGATTACTTGGCGCTTCCAGCGTGTCCGAGCAGGATGTCGAGAAGACGCCGAGGGATGGAAAGATTACCGGGTTCGGGAAAGTTGACGGCCGTGATGTGGGGGTCGTTGTCAATGATTTCACGACAAAAGGCGCTTCCACCAGCGCTACAAACTCGAAGAAAATGGGGTACATTCGCAAAGTTTGTACGGAACGCGGCATGCCATTCGTGCATATCGGAGAATCTACAGGTGCCAGATTACCCGATGCGATGGGATCGAAAGGCATGGGTGCGATGCTGGGAAATGATACCACCCAGTTCCGTAGAATTCGAGAAACGCCATGGGTCGCTGCGGCCCTGGATACGTCATTTGGATCCTCAGCCTGGCTCTGCTGCTGTTCGGATTTTTCGGTAATGAAAAAGGGATCGATTATGTCGGTCTCGAGCCCGCGGCTGGTATCCATGGCTATTGGCGAAGAAGTCGAACTTGAAGATCTGGGAGGTTGGCGCTTGCATGCGGAACAAACGGGTCTGATCGACTATTTCGTGGATGATGACGAGTCCGCCCTCAAGACGATCCGCAAATTTCTGTCCTATATGCCGAGTCACAATTGCGAATTACCACCAGCCGCAACCGGCGCATCGGCGGTCGTGGCGGATCAATCAAAGATCCTGGAGTTTCTTCCGGAAAAACGAACCCAAGTCTACAATATGAAAAAGATCATCGAGATCTTAGTGGATCAGTGGTCCTATTTTGAGATTAAAGAGAGGTTTGGGAAATCAGCGACGGTCGGATTGGCGCGTCTGAGCGGTAAAGTTGTTGGAATTGTCGCCAATAATCCCATCGTCGGAGGCGGCGCTTTGAGTGTCGAAGCCTGTCGAAAAATCATAGATTTTTCGGTTATGTGCGATAGCTTCAATATTCCAATTATCCGTCTGATGGACACACCGGGATTTGTCGTCGGAACCAACGCGGAACGCCGGGGTGCGCCTGGTCATATCATGAATTTTATGAATGCGACCTGTCTGACAACTGTACCGCAGGTGACAATAATTTGCCGAAAAGCTTATGGCAGGGCTTATGTCGCCATGGGCGGCGGCGCTCATAATGATACCATGATCGCATGGCCAACCGCTGAAGTCAGCTTTATGGATCCAGTTTTTGCAACCAGTATCGTACATGGCAAGACGCCTGAGGATGACGGATTTGCTGAAGCCCTGGCAGATATTCAGAAAGACCTGGAAATCTGGGATATGGCACGCATATTCTCCGCTCATGAGGTTGTGAAGCCACAGGAGACCCGCGACTTTGTTATTCGCATGCTGGACGTAAATCAGCGGCGAAGGAGTAACGGGATCGGCCAGCATTTGATGCAAACCTGGCCGACAAGTTTCTAACCTCGGCGGGAGAAAAGTTCCGATGAATTTTACAAATCCCTTTGAACAAGTCCAAGGCTCTGGCAGGATTTCACTGACGGAAACAGAAGGGAAGAATTTCCTGCAGCAATTCGGCTTTCCGGTTCCAAAATCTGTTCAGGTCGAGGGATTTGAAAATCTTGAGACACAGTTGCAAACCTTGGAGTGGCCTGTCGCGGTTAAGGTCGTGTCTAAAGATATTCTGCACAAATCCGAAGTGGGGGGTGTGCGACTTGGACTTGCGACTTGCTCCGAGGTTCGGAGCGCCATTCAGGAAATGCAGACGCATCCCACGATTGCCGCATCCGAAATCACAGGTTGGCTGGTTGAAGAAATGGTTGATCCCGGTCATGAGATCGTCATCGGGGCTGTAAACGATCCAAATTTCGGCATGATGTTGATGCTGGGCATGGGGGGAATTTATGTGGAGGTTTTGAAAGACGTATCGTTTCGCCTTTGCCCCATACGGCGGTCCGATGCGGAACAAATGATTGATGAATTGAAATGCGCCCCCTTACTGAAAGGTATTCGGGGTCAAACGGCCGCCAATATTGAAGCATTGATCGATACGCTTCTCAAGCTCGGCGGTGAAGACGGTTTGCTCGC
>JBPCWG010000283.1:0-3322 GCA_051009705.1 Methyloligellaceae bacterium
CGTGTCCCAGGCCTGTTCGAATTTTTCGCGCACATCCGGCTGTTGCACCAGCTGGTAGTCAGGATAGACCATGGGAATGAGCCCGGCATCAGAAGCGCCCTGGACATTGTTCTGTCCCCGCAACGGATGCAGCCCGGTTCCCGGTCGCCCCACATGACCGGTGATCATCGACAGAGCAATAAGGCAGCGGGCATTGTCGGTTCCGTGGACATGCTGGGAAATGCCCATGCCCCAGAATATAATCGACCGCTCGGCGGTCGCATACATGCGCGCAACATCCCTGATAATCGCCGCGGGAATTCCGCAAACTTCTTCCATGGCCTCAGGTGAGAATTTGGCAACACCCTCTTTCAGTTCCTCGAACCCTTGCGTGTGCGCCTGAATGTATTGCTTGTCCGTGAGGTTTTCCTCGATGATGGTGTGGATCATGGCGTTGAGAAGGGCCACGTCCTGCCCGGGTTTGAACTTCAGGGTGCGGGTTGCATAACGGGAAATTTCCTGCCCCCTTGGATCCATGACAATCAGTTTTTTGCCGGCCTTGACGGCGTTCTTGAAAAAAGTCGCAGCCACCGGGTGGTTCTGTTCGGGACGGGCACCGATAATGATCATACACTCACTGTCTTCGGCAGCCCGGAACGGCGCTGTGACGGCGCCGGAACCGATGCCCTCCATCAGGGCCGCAACAGAGGAGGCGTGGCAAAGCCGGGTGCAGTGATCAACATTGTTAGTTTTGAAGCCCGTGCGCACGAGTTTCTGAAAGAGGTAAGCTTCTTCATTGGAACACTTCGCGGAGCCGAATCCCGCAAGCGCGCTTGAACCGTGTTTTTCCAGAACTTCCTTTAGTCCGGAAGCGGCTCGATCCAGAGCCTCTTCCCAGGATGCTTCGCGAAAATATGTTGATGGATCGGCAGAGTCAATTTCGATGTCCCAGCTCTTCGGCGCATCGTCGCGACGAATAAGGGGTTTGGTCAGGCGATGGGAATTATAAATATAGTCCCAGCCAAATCGCCCCTTCACGCAAAGCCGGTTCTGATTTGCCGGTCCATCCCGACCGTCGATATAGAGGATCTTGTCATCCTTGACGTGAACGCGGGTCTGGCAACCAACCCCGCAATAGGGGCAAAGTGTGTCGACAGTCCGGTCCTCAAACTCGGTACGCACGCCGGCCTCATCGAGCAGATTGGCTTCCATCAGGGCACCGGTCGGACAGGCCTGAACGCACTCACCGCAAGCCACACAGGTGCTCTCGCCCATGGGTTGGTCAAAATCAAAGATGACCTTGGACTGATGTCCCCGATAGGCCATACCGATGACGTCATTGACCTGTACCTCCCGGCAGGCACGGACACAAAGCGTGCAGTTAATACAGGCATCAAGATTTACAGCCATGGCCGGATGGCTCACATCCGCTGCCGGCAGTTGTCGTGCGGGATACCTGCTTGAGGTGACCCCCAGTTGATCGGCCCATCTCCAGAATTTTGAGTGCGGATCGTGGGACTGTTCTTTTTGAGGCTGATCAGCAACCAGAAGCTCGAACACGGCCTTTTGCGCTTTCCTGGCCCGCTCATTATTGGTGGTCACTTTCATATCTGCAGTCGGTTTGCGCACACAGGAGGCGGCGAGCACGCGCTCACCATCGATTTCCACCATACAGGCACGGCAATTGCCGTCGGGTCTGTATCCGGTTTCGGCAGAATGGCAGAGATGGGGGATCGCCGTCCCGAGCCTCTCAGCTACCTGCCAGATGGTTTCATCCGGGTCTGCAGTCACCGACTGACCGTCGAGTTCAAAAGCAATCTTGTCGCTCATGTCAGTTCCTCCGGAAAATATTTTAACAGACACCGCAGGGGATTGGGAGCCGCCTGACCGAGGCCGCAGATCGAGGCCTGTTCCATGACTTCGGACAAATCGCTTAGTAGGCTGGCATCATCGCAGCCATCGCTGAGGAGCTTGACCGCCTTTTCCGTTCCATTACGGCAGGGCGTACACTGACCGCAACTTTCGTCCTCGAAAAAGCGCATCAAATTCAAAGTAACGTCCCGGATATTATCCTGATCTGACAAAATGACGACCGCATGGGATCCGATAAAACAACCATGTGCTTCAAGGGATCCAAAATCCAGAGGGAGGTTGTCAAGACGGGCCGGCAATATGCCACCGGACGCCCCTCCGGGCAGATAGGCTTTAAGTTTGTGCCCTTCCAACATGCCACCACAATGGGTGTCAATTAATTCCCGAACGGTGATACCTGCAGGCGCAACCTTGACACCCGGATCATTGACTCTTCCGGATACGGAATAAGAACGAAATCCCGGATGACCGGATTTGCCCTGGTCTGAAAACCATTCCGCCCCATTATCGAGAATGTCCCGGATCCAATGCAGGGTTTCGACATTGTGGTTGAGGGTCGGGCGCCCGAAAAGACCGTTCTGGGCAATATAGGGCGGACGGTGGCGGGGCAGCCCCCTCTTGCCTTCAATGGATTCGATCATTGCCGATTCTTCTCCGCAAATGTAGGCGCCAGCGCCTCGCCGGAGCTCGAATTTGCAGTGCGCCGTGAGTTCCGAGCCGTTCAACTTCTCGATTTCACGCTCGAGAATTTCAAGAACTGCCGGATATTCATCACGCATATATATGTAGCACCGTTCCGCTTCCACGGCCCAGGCCGCAATCAGGGCCCCTTCCAGCATCCGGTGGGGATCGGTTTCGAGATAGTGGCGGTCCTTGAATGTGCCGGGTTCGCCTTCATCGCCGTTAATCGTCATGAGTCGTGGACCGGGCTCGGCACGCACAAACTCCCACTTTTTTCCAGCCGGAAAGCCGGCGCCGCCAAGTCCCCTCAGTCCGGCCGAGGAGAGAAGGTTGATCACATCAAGTTCGCTCAACTCCCGGTCGAAACATCGTTTCAGTATTCTATATCCCCCGCTCGCCCGATAATTCTGCAAATCTATATAGTCAGGAATTTCAGGATGAAGGTCATCAAGGTCAGCAACGTCGAGAACGGATTTGGCGCTAGCCTTTTCGATATGCCGGTGCCCCACCTCGGCAACCGGCGCACACTGGCAGCGTCCCATGCATGGTGCCCGCAAAATTCGAATTTCTCCGCTGTCAGATTTGGCTTCAAGATCGGCAATCAAGTCCTGTGCGCCCGCGAGTTCGCAGGAGAGGGAGTCGCACACGCGAACCGTGATGGGTGGTGGGGGGGCTTCGCCGTCAAGCACGATATCAAAATGAGCATAAAATGAAGCGACTTCGTAAACTTCGGACATGGGAAGTTTCATTTCCTCCGCCAGGGCATGAAGCTCGGCGGCGGCGAGAAAGC
>JBPCWG010000284.1:0-7294 GCA_051009705.1 Methyloligellaceae bacterium
TGTCGCCGCCGAGCATCAGCACTTCCGCAAACTGCACGGTTTCGCCGACATCGCCGCCAACTTTTTCAATTTTTATGACATCTTCCTTGGCGACCCGGTATTGCTTGCCGCCTGTACGGATAACAGCGTACATTCGTTTTATTCCTTTCGTTCCGCGCCCTTCGGCGCCACGTCTTGCGTGGTCTTGGGAATGCGCCGATCTCCTCACTTCTTGCGAGTGACCGGTCGTCTGAGCCTCGGGCAGCGCTTTTCGGCGGTGCTTCAAATCACCGCAAATTGCGCTGGCACTATAGGGGGATAGAGGCATATGTCAACGGATCAGATGGCTATCGGAAGGCCAAAGTCGCGATAATTTGACCTCAGCCCTATACAAATCCCGGATTTGCAGTCTTAGATGGTTGAAATTGGCCCGATAATCAGGGGCTTCGGTTTTTTTGTCGCCGGTTTTGGGAGGTCGCCTTGAGCTATTTGATGACATTCACCATGGAGGGTATCGGCCTCCTTTCGACCCTGTTTGTAATGGCGGTCGGTATTTTCGTTCTCATCATTATTGTCCTGTTTCTCATCGACCTGTTCCAGACCAAGGATGCGGTGCGCCGGAATTACCCGGTTATCGGCCGGTTTCGCTATCTGTTTTCGACCCTCGGGGAGTTCTTCCGCCAGTATTTCTTCGCCATGGACCGGGAGGAAATGCCCTTCAATCGCGCCGAGCGCGAATGGGTCAAGAAGTCATCGGAGGGGGCCGACAACACGATCGCCTTCGGGTCCACGAAAAACCTTACGCCGGTTGGCACGGTCATTTTTGTCAATTGTCCGTTTCCGCAACTCGATGAAGAGACAACCGATGCCCCCGACCTGGTCATCGGCCCCGGCTGTCCCAATCCCTACAGCACAAGATCCCTGATCAATATTTCCGCCATGAGCTACGGCGCCATTTCCCGGCCCGCGGTCGAAGCCCTGTCCAATGGCGCGCGGATGGCGGGTTGCTGGCTCAACACTGGTGAAGGCGGCCTCGCGCCGTATCACCTGGCCGGAGGCGCCGATATCGTCTTTCAGATCGGTACCGCCAAGTACGGCGTGCGCTCGGAAGACGGCGCGCTCGATCTGCAGAAACTCCGGGAAGTCGCGGCTCATGAGCAGGTGCGCATGTTCGAAATCAAACTCAGCCAGGGCGCGAAACCGGGAAAGGGCGGCATTCTTCCCGCTGTCAAGGTGAACAGTGAAATCGCCAAAATTCGCGGTATTCCAAAATTCAGGGATTCCATTTCCCCAAACCGGCACCCGGAAATCAACAGTGTCGGTGATCTTCTGGATTACATCGCCATCGTGCGCGAAACGACAGGAAAACCGGTCGGCTTCAAAACCGTCATTGGCGCTTATGGCTGGCTTGAAACCCTGGCGGAGGAAATTCACAGGCGCGGTCTTCACTCCGCGCCGGATTTCATCACGGTCGACTCCGGCGACGGGGGAACCGGTGCCGCGCCGATGCCGCTGATGGACAATGTCGGTCTGCCCATAAAGGAATCCCTGCCGATGGTTGTCGATATGCTGACGCAATCCGGTTTGCGGGATCGCATCAAAGTCATCGCCTCCGGCAAGCTGATCACCCCTGCCGATGTCGCCTGGGCCTATTGTGCCGGCACGGATGTGGTTGTATCCGCGCGCGGCTTCATGTTTGCCCTGGGTTGCATCCAGTCCCTCAGATGCAACAAGAACACCTGTCCGACGGGCATAACCACCCACGTCAAACGCCTGCAGCGCGGGCTGGACCCGGCGGACAAGGCCGTTCGCGTGCGCAACTTTGTCGAAAAAATGCACTATGGCGTCGGTGTGATATCCCACTCCTGCGGCGTTCCCCATCCGCGGGCACTCCGCCGCATGCATTGTC
The DNA here is from genome assembly GCA_051009705.1 of Methyloligellaceae bacterium. Classification (GTDB taxonomy): domain Bacteria; phylum Pseudomonadota; class Alphaproteobacteria; order Rhizobiales; family CAYWUX01; genus JANQOC01. Next base: position 1,889 of record JBPCWG010000284.1, read on the forward strand.
GCATCGTTCAGGACACCGGCAAATCGGTTCCCCTCACGGAACTCTTTCCGGACATTCTGCCCATCGATCCCTGAACACCGGGCGGGATCGCTGGCAATGGTCCCGCGCTGAAAATCCGTTTCACGCTCGTTCCCGGGACGATCTTTTCTTTAAGTTCTTCGCAGAATGCAATATTGTGAAATTTGTAAACGTCTGACGACAATTGAAAAAACTATATTTCCTCGAGGGATAACATGACGACAGAACAAATATTGGTCATTGTCATTGGTGCGGCCGTGGTTTTCGTGTCCGATATCATCGGAAACATGATCTCTTTCAAAAGCCGGATCGTCAACTCACTGGTGACGGCCATCACCTTTATCATCATCATGGTTGTACTAACCATTTACAAGGTCATTCTGGTTTAGAACGGCCGTATCTGATTACCTGACCTGTTTACCTGACCTGTTTACTTGGCCCGGTTAAGCCGGATCGCCCGGGTCTATTTCGAGCCCTTCTGGCTGAGGAAGGGCTTTTGCGCGGCATTGTTGACGCTGAGCCAGCCTGCGGTGACGGCGTCGATGATGGTCGCGGCCCAGGGAACGACGAACCACCACTGCAACTGACCGGTTCCCAGCAGCCAGCCGCCAAATCCGGTGAAAAAAATGGCGGTCAGGGTGCTGACGGTGACGTCCATCTGCAGGGCTGAGACGATGGTTTCGCGGCCGGACACGGATATGAATTCGAACACCAGCCAGGCGATTGCCGCGAGCACCAGCAAAAGCAGCCAGAGATAGACACCCTCAGGCACGGGCCAAACCAGCAGCGGCGCGGTCAGGGCGGACGCGGGTTCATAATATAGTCCCAGCAAATAGGCGATTGCCGCCAGGACAAAGGGGAAAATCCAGGCGATGAATGTCAGAAACCGGCGTAACACGCTGGATTGTGTTCGCGCTTGTCGGGCCTCGGTAATCTGCGTCATGTAAGCCTCCGCAAGTTTTCACCTCTGCAATTTATACAGCCTATACAGGCGATTTCACCTTGGAACAAAATTGCGTTGCATTTTTGTTCCCCAGTGCGACCCGTTTCGACGGGGGCGCTGTTGTTCTGCAATCGCAGAGTACATGGCGCAAAACTGAGACGCTCATAGCGCAAAGATAAACAACACCGTCGCGATGCCCCCCAAACTCGATCGCACCCCATGCAGGCGCGCCCATTTCCTTAACAACTGCCGGGTCTCCTCATCCGCCTGGTCAATGTCGGTCGCCATCAGTGTTTTGTTTGTGGGCATGATGAACAGCAGTGTAAACGGCCAGTTGGCGAGGATCACTACCGCTCCCAGAACCCACAGCCAGTTAAACGACACCATGGCCGCGATGATCCCGAACGCCCCGGAGATAATCGCCAGGGAAGCCTGGGTGGCGAACCCGCTCTTGTAGGCCGGTTTCCACTGTGTCAGGGCGTTTTTGACATCAAGGTTCATACGCGCCGGATGTTCCGCCGTGTTGATGTAGGCAGCAGCGCCGGTGAACAGGGCTGCAAATGTCAGTGCAAGGATTCCGGTGATCAATGTCTTACCTCTCCGCAGTTGCTCTTCCTGTCTTCAGATGCTGTCTCTGAAAGCTCAGACCCAGCGGCGGACGCGCTTCTTGTAATCCAGATAGGGTTCGCCGAACTTGCTTTCCAGGTATGCTTCTTCGCGATTTATGACCCCATAGGAAATGATGAGGATGTACGGAACGATCATCAGCAGGATCCAGAAATTATTCAGGGCTATGGCGAAGCCGGCAATGCCCATAATACCGCCGAGATAGATGGGATTACGGGAGAAAGCATAAACGCCGGTATCGACAATCGCCGAGGTCTCGGTGTTCGGCCTGACATCGGTCCCCGCATTGCGGAACTGCAGAAATGCCAGTACCGCCAGAATAAATCCCAGCAGCCAGATCGCAATGCCGAGCCAGAAGAAGATCGTCGTTGCCGGAACAAACGGCAGTGGCTTCCAGAGACCGAGAACATAGCCAATGGCAATCAGAACGATCCAGATAACTGGTGGCGGGGCAATGACGTTATCGTGTTTCTCCGCGCTCATATGGGCCTCCGTCAGTGGGTGCGATATCGGCCTTTGCTGCACCAATATCGCTTCCATATGTAGCACAATCGCGGCACTGTTGCGAGATTGACAATCAGCACCGGCGTTTTGTCACGGAGCCATATATCGTTTTGGCAATATTTGTTTGTCACCGAATTTGTCACCGAATTTGTCATTGAAATGTCATGGATACGTCACAAATCCGCAATGGCACGGGTGTAATGATTGGTGCAAGTTTTCTGCATCAAGTTGCATAAGATCCTCCGGCATACGTTCGTGTGTCGGGGGTGTTTGCGCGGCGATCCTTCCGAACCCGTCGCTGCAGAAACACGCACCTGCGACCCCGGTTCCCATGGAGGGAGCGTCAAATTCAATCAACAATTTTTCCCGGAACAGTGTTGAACGAAAGCGCAAAACCTGCAATCTCTGAACTCGGATCCTTCCACAAAAGGCAAAACGCACAATGTTTCAGAATTTGCGGGAGTTCAGGACCAGGTTTTGTTAATCTCGAAGCCACGGAGAGGTGCCGGAGTGGTCGAACGGGGCGGTCTCGAAAACCGTTGTGCACTTACGTGTACCGAGGGTTCGAATCCCTCTCTCTCCGCCACTAAAAAACCTTTTAGTTCAAGGGGCTTAGAATTCAGTTGTAGCCCATTATTTACGAATTGTAGCCCATTTTGTAGCCTAAAATTTCAGGATATTTAGATCATTTTGACTGTAGGGGAACATGGATCAAGACAATCAGACTCCCGAGCAGCAGGCCCGAGACAACATCGACAAAATGTTGAAGGAAGCCGGTTGGATCGCTCAGCATAAAAAGAAGCTCGACTTTAATGCCGGACTGGGCATCGCCGTCCGAGAGTGGGGAACAGAAGTTGGCCCTTCAGATTGTGTGCTGTTCGTTGATAGAAAACCCGTGGGTGTTGTTGAGGCTAAGCCCGAGAGTTGGGGACAGAACATTACAGTAGTTGAAGAGCAATCCGGCGGGTATGCCGGTGCGCCTCTAAAAATTATCGAAAATGAAGATCCGCTTCCACTAATTTATGAGAGCACCGGTGTTGTAACACGTTTCACCGATACACTAGGCAACGCGCGCAGTACCGCTTTGCCTGGGCCCACTTGTGGTACCATTAGCTATTGTATTTTCTGCGTTTCCCAGAAAGCTTATTCCTGCGAGCGGGTGTCGGTCACGAAAATTGCTACGGCTGATCGCGAGCAGCTTGTTGAGGGGAATTTTTCAACGCCATTTTCCCTCCAATCTTAAGCGGAGGTTATCTAGTCTCTTTTGCTTTCGTTGTATTTCATCCTCTAATGATTCTATTTCACGCTCCAAAGCGAAACGGCCGGAAAGCTGCTGAAATTCTGGTAACGACATTACTGCCTTAAAATGCTCTATCGCGGCTTCGCTCAAGTACTCTTCCCAGACTTTTTTTCCGGATCATCTTCCACGCTTGCAGCTAGTTCGAGCAGCTTCCTTGTGTACGAACTGAAATTTAGATTGTGATGAGCTGCTACCCGTTTTGCGTCTGCAGCTAAGGTCTTGGGTAGCTTAATCAGAACAGATGTGTCGTTAATTTTCTGTCGCATGGCGGCGTTCCTTTTGTCGATTTATAAACGTATATACTTTTATCACAATGTACAAAATTCAACAAACTATTACCGCGTTAATAAGTGCTAATAATTAACGTTAATAAACCAAGTATACTGCAATATGTGGAAAAAATAAAAAAATCGCCCACTTTAAAAAGTGCGAATATCCCAGCTTGTCGCTTTATATAACGTATATACGTTACTGTATACAGTTTGATCGCAACAGCTAGGAAAAGCTTAGAAATACGTATCCAAATTTTTATATGGAGAAAATTTTATGAAGAAAATGAAAGCAGACCCGCGATTAATGGACCTGCACTATGTAGATATACAAAAGCTCTGGCGAAAAGTTGGCCCGCTGTATCGAAGTGAAGCTGCGCGGCATATATGGCTCGCGGAAATGAACTTGTACTCATACGGGCGCGGGAGACCTCTCATGCTAGATGCAGGCTGCCCATTAGACTTTGTTTCGAGTGATTGGAGATTATTTCGCGGTAGAGGTCGGCCACCAGCCTTTCATGACTATGTGTGTCACTTTGCTTGCCATTGGATTGCGCCCCTTAATCTATATGTAGCACGTACATACGAGCCACACGTTCCTTGGCGATTGATTACTTCGAGTGAACATACAACTGTCTGGGACGTCAAAGACCGCCTTTGGGATACAAACTATTTAGCGCTAGAGGTGCCGGTAGAAGAAGCAATAATGGCCACGTTCGAGCAGGATGATTTTAAGGAATGGCAGCCGCACTTCCTGTGCTTCCATTTCGAAAATCTAAATCCAGTCTATTGGATGCAAGAGCTTAAGAACTGGATTGCAGAAGAACAGGCAGAAAGGAGTTTAGCCTAATGACTACAGAACAACCGTATAAAGATACAACGACGCCCGTTTTGTGGGATCATGAGACTGGTCAGATTGAGAGATGGAAGCAGGCGACGCTATCGGATAGTCTGTTAACGGTCGAACACCTAGAAGCATCTTCTCTTGGTCGAGTAAGGGTTAGAGAAACAAAGCAACTCGTTGAACAGTATCTTGATGATGATGGCTATCTCTATTTCCTCTTAGAGAATCAGGGGCTAGAAGCTCTCTTCCCTGTTCACGTTCTAATTTATTATACGTTTATTGATGAAATTGAAGCTCGGGATGCGACAATGCATTAATTGGCGCGTCCCGCGTTGTATAGCGGGATCTGGTGGATCGCTTGTTTTAGCGAAAAATAATTTTTATGGAGGAGTAAATATTTTTTCGCAACGGAATCGGAAACTAAAATTTAGCACATCAATAACTTCTTATCAGATCCGTTTTGTTCAATGCTTCAGTGGATTAGTATCTCCGTTTTAGCCACAACAAATTTCTGTAAACATAGATTGGTTAGAGAGCCACTAGGAGTGCAAATTAAAGCCCCCGGTGTAGGGGCCCCTTTGGGTCCCATTGGGTATGAAACTACTTTGTCCCAAAGAACAAACTTTCATGCAATGAATTTGCTCCATAAGTAAAATACCATTGCTACAGCGATCGGTATCAGAAATACGATCACTGTAATACGCACTGAATATTCTGCTATCAATATTGACATACGGTCTTAATTTACTTTCCAGCTTGATTAATATCACTCACGAGTTTTGCCAAGCCGACTAGCAATATATCGCCTCGATTAACGACGAATTTCAGACACAAAACTGAAACTGGCAGCTAGCTGAATGCGCTCGTCAAATGTCCGCTTTTGGGGGCAAAGCGGACGTAA
>JBPCWG010000285.1:0-6090 GCA_051009705.1 Methyloligellaceae bacterium
TCGGCAAAGGAGCCATGGGTTAGCCCGAAGTCTTCAGGGACTTAATAATTTCGGTCTTTCCGATCGCTTCCCGCAGGCATGGAGGAACATGCTTGCGGATGTACCATGTTTTGCCGCGTTGGAAAAATCCCGGTAATTTCACTTCTTGCTCCATGCTATTTTGGTAGCAACATTTGGTAGCAAAAATGTAAAAAAACCGCAGAATACTGTAATTATTGAGTTTTGGACTGAATGGTGCGGTCGAGAAGACTCGAACTTCCACGGGTTTTACCCCACAGCGACCTCAACGCTGCGCGTCTACCAGTTCCGCCACGACCGCACACCATTTCCACGGGATGTTGAAAATCATCCACACGACTGGTGACTTAGCAAATCGCATGGCCTGCTGCAAGCCCATACGCCTATGTTTGAGGTTCTATCCATTGTTGGGGAATGCAGTATTCCGAGAAAGGCTAGTTTTTTCCAAACATTTCCGTAATTTGGATACCGATGCGATCGCCTTCGACGACAACCGTCGCATTGGCGATCGGTTTGTCATTGGCCAATATCGTCACCTCGTCATTCTCTTCCGTCTCAAGTTCAATCACGGCACCCCGCCCCATTTTCAGAAGCTGATTGATCGGCATATCAGCTTTGCCCAATACGATTGTCAATTCTATGGGAACCGATTCTATAGAGCTCATAAGAGACCTCTTCGCGTGATAGTTGGAATTCCACGAGGATTCGTCGCAATTCTTCTGCTATAAGTTCACCATCAGTCATCACGGATTAATAAATGGTAAATGAACAACAGGTGAGTGAAACAAATTCAGGATTTTTTCGAATTTCGGATCGCGAAATATTGCCGGAATGGCGCGTTTCCCAAGATCCGGTTGATTATGAGGAGGCCGTTTCCTGGATGGAAGAACGGGTCGCGGCCATCGCTGCCGGCCAGGAAGCCGAATGTATCTGGCTTACTGAACATCCGCCCCTCTACACCGCCGGAACAAGTGCGAACCCGGAAGATCTTCTGATTGAAGGCAGGTTCCCGGTCTATAAGACGGGCCGCGGTGGACAATATACTTATCATGGACCGGGGCAGCGCATCGCCTACGTGTTACTCAATCTTAAACAACGCCGGCAGGACATACGTGCCTTCATTTTTGAACTTGAAAGTTGGATTATTGATATTCTTATGGAACTTGGCGTGCAGGGGGAACGGAGAGAAGGACGCGTCGGCGTTTGGATTGACCGTACCGATGGCCAGATTACCCGCGAGGATAAAATCGCCGCCATCGGTGTTCGCGTCCGCCGCTGGGTTACCTTTCACGGAATCAGTCTCAACATTTGTCCCGATCTCTCCCACTACGCAGGAATCAATCCCTGCGGTGTAACGGAACATGGGGTCACAAGCCTCAGGGACCTGGGGCTGGAAATTGAACCGGGTAAATTGAACCGGATTATGCAATCAACATTCGAGAACCGTTTTGGACCAACGCAATAAAGAAACGCCACGACCTCCCGACAAATAGATTTCCTAATTTTTCCGATGAGAACGTAAACTGCGAAGCCTACTTCGATAGTGCCGGTCTCCCAGTCCTATGGGTTTCCTGGGCATCCAGGATTCGAGTTCCCTGAGATAAGGTTCCGGCAATCCACCTGAACGAGCGCCGGGAAGAACCGCCCTGTTGAGATAATCGACACGTCCCTTTCCCGGATAAAACCGCGAGAGGCTCACATAGATGCGGGCACTGACATGCTTGTTGTGGTGAAGGGATTCAACGCGCATGACTTTTTGAAGATAGTTGCCAAAATGCGCGCCCTCAAACCTGTCGAGGCGCCATAAATGCAGCGGCGTACATTTCCATAACACGCCAAACACTTCCGCACCTTCCGATGGAACGATATTCGCGGTACCGCGGGTTGTAATTGAAAATTGCCAATGTCTAAGCACCCCTGGTCCAAGGAGCTGTGCGCCGGGACAGCGTCGCTGCATTTGCGGCGCCATCATATTTGAACCATAGGCAAAGTAGAACAATCTGATCTCCCGTAAACAGCTTCTACATCTCAACTCTTAACTGTCCGCGGGCTCAAATTCCATGATCACCTCGTCAACAGCGAGAGTATCACCTTCACTTACGAGGATCTTTTTGACCACACAATCCCGCTCGGAACTCAGAATATTTTCCATTTTCATGGCTTCGACCGTGCACAGGGGATCGCCAGCTTTGACTGCCTGTCCTTCTTCTATCGACAGTGAGACAACAAGACCCGGCATCGGACATCGCAACACATTGGCTGAGCTCTTCGCTACTTTTTCCGGCATGCGAGCGGCAATTTCCGCTTCGCTCTTTGTATAAGTACGGGTGTCCGTCTCGTAACCCCCATGGCGCAACTCATAGCCATTGAGAATCGGGCGCACTTGCACGGCAATATTTTCTCCATTGATCGATCCGCGCCAAACCGGTTGACCCGGATGCCAGTCACTCATGATTTCCAACTCATCGGTTGCGAACTCGTTTTCTCCCGGAAAATGCATCATCAAAATTTCACTGGTTTTTTCAGCAACTGAAACATCTATTTTACGGGGCCCGAGTTCGACGACACGTTTCAGCGTAAAGGTGAAATCCTGGTCGCGCATCTGATCCGAGATTGAACGTCGGCGGCGGTTGTGAACATGATCCAGAAACGCCGCAACGGCACTGAATACTTGTAGTGTTTCACCTGTGGGTTGCTGTCGTTCAAATCCCTCCGAATATTCTTCTTCTATAAACTTTGTTGAAATATCGCCAGCGATCCAGCGCTCATGATTCATCAGAGCAGACAAGAACGAGATATTGTGATTGATTCCGTCGATGTAAAATCCATCCAGAGCCGATGCCATCAGCTTTATAGCGCTTTCGCGGTCGGGTCCATGTGTAATGAGTTTGGCAATCATCGGATCGTAGTACATGGAGATCTCACCGCCATCGAAAACCCCTGTGTCGTTGCGAATGGTGAAACCGTCTTCAGAAATTTCTTCGGGCGGCAAATAGCGCACAAGCCTACCAATTGAAGGCAGAAAATTTCGATACGGGTCTTCTGCATAAATCCGCGACTCTATAGCCCAGCCGGAAAAGGAAACGTCTTTCTGTTTGATCGAAAATTTTTCACCGGCAGCCACGCGGATCATTTGCGCCACGAGATCCAGACCGGTAATAAGTTCCGTCACGGGGTGTTCCACCTGCAGCCGTGTGTTCATTTCCAGGAAATAAAAGTTCTTGTCCTTGTCGACGATAAACTCAACTGTTCCCGCACTTTGATAGTCCACAGCCCTGGCCAGCGCTACGGCCTGACTGCCCATGGAATTGCGCGTTTCCTCATCAAGAAATGAACTCGGTGCTTCTTCGATGACTTTCTGGTTGCGCCGTTGTATTGAACATTCCCGCTCACCTAGATGTATGGTGTTACCAAAACTATCCGCGAGAACCTGTATTTCAATATGCCGGGGGTTTTCGATAAATTTTTCGATGAAAATTCGATCATCACCGAAACTGGATTTGGCTTCTGATGCAGCCGAGCGAAATCCCTGGGCGACGTCCTCTTCGGAATAGGCTATACGCATGCCCTTTCCGCCGCCGCCGGCGGATGCCTTGATCATCACCGGATAGCCAATCTCGTCGGCAATTTTAACCGCGTGATCCGCATCTTTGATGAGGTCAGGACTACCTGGAACAGTGTTGACTTTCGCGTCATCGGCGAACTTTTTGGATTCAATCTTGTCACCCATGACTTCGATGGCCCGGATGTTCGGGCCAATAAATGCGATCCCGGCTTTATCGATGGCACGAGCAAATTCAGCATTTTCCGATAGAAATCCATAGCCCGGGTGAACCGCCTCGGCGCCGGTCTGTTTAACCGCCTCGATAATCTTCTCAATAACCAGATAAGAACGCAATGCGGAGGCCGGTCCAATAGCGACGGCCTCATCGGCAAGCTCGACATGAAGAGCGTCTTTATCGGCTTCTGAATAGACAGCGACAGTTCTGATGCCGAGTTTTCGGGCTGTCTTTATAACGCGACAGGCAATCTCACCGCGGTTGGCGACTAGTATTTTGGAAAACATAAAAGCTGATCCCATTCGTTCGACTTCGAAACCCGACCAGTCGGTGGATTTCAATTATGTCTAGGAATGGTTTTAAACCCTGAAAGACACGGGGTAAACCTTTGCCCGCTTAGTCATTCGAATGAGAACAGATCCGAAGATATGATTTAAGCCGCCTGTTCAATCAGGGTTTTGAGCGAAGGATGAACATCTGGCGACTCATCTTTCAGAAATCTGAGAAGTGCTTTCTCGTTGTCATGAAGTTCGCCGTCGCGTTCAAGCCGCTCTTTAAGCCAACTGGCTTCGCTTTGAGTGATGATTTCACCGGTGACGATCTCAAGCCGCTGCTGTTCCAGTCGCGCAACCGCTGCTTCTTCCGGCGTCTGTTCCGTGTAGGCCTTTAGAACCGCGGAAAATCCGCCGGACAGCATCTTGCTGAAAAACCCGGACGTCGTTTCTTCAGACTCAAGCCAGGCCTCCCGTTTCAGGGCTTCCTGACGGCTCGGGACCTGATAGCCTGAACCGGCCATGATGTGATTGGCTATAGCCTTCACGAAAAGCTCGGACCAGGACGGATGATTATTGGCTCTCGCGGTCGCGTCATTGAGTTCAAACAGGAGTTCCGCCTCCTGCCTGGATATAGCGATGTTCCACTCTCCGCCGAACGAATAAAGAATTCTGCGCAGGAGATCGACTTCCGCTTCACCAATCTGACCGGGAACAAGATCAAGCTCTTTGCGAATAGGACCACTGCCGTCTACGACCCAGTGCTTTATCTCTTCCAGAGCAAAATTGACGAGGCTGATCGGGCTCCACATCGCCTGATCGAGAATGGATATTACGAGTTCCATTTCAAGAGAAGAGTTTACGTGGCCGTCGACCATAATGACGGATATCAGCCACTCCGCATTTTCTGCCGTGACATAACCCGCCGGATCGGCCTGATGAACCAAATAGTCCGTCAGAGCTTCAACAAAAAATACATTCCAGGAAACATCCCGGGGAAAACAGTTCCGGTTGAGTTCTATTAGGGATTGCGCTTCCTGAGCGGACACAAAACTGTCTCCGAATACAGCACGCCGCAGTTTCAGAACATCTTCTGCCCCAATCTTTCCGGCCAAATTCAAGCTTTCGACAATTGTGGCCAATTCTGATTGAGACATGTTGTCCTCCGGAAGTTCATTGAGAATCTCCGGAAGTTTAGGTAAGCAAAGTTTCGAAACTCCTAATTTTTTGCAAAATCTGAGTGCCTGTCGCCACTCTCTGTTTAATGCCTTACAGCGGCAAATTTCCGTGCTTTTTCCAGGGCTTCTCGACGGTTTTGTTACGCAGCATATTCAGCGCCCGACAAATCCTTTTACGTGTCGAACGGGGATGAATAACCTCGTCTATAAAGCCACGCTCAGCGGCAACAAAAGGTGAACAAAACCGATCTTCATAGTTCTTGGTGTGAGCTTTGATTTTGTCCGAATCTTCAAGATCTTTTCTGAAAATTATTTCAACAGCACCCCTGGCGCCCATAACGGCGATTTCAGCGGTTGGCCAGGCATAATTTACATCGCCGCGAATATGCTTTGATGACATGACATCGTAAGCTCCACCATAGGCTTTGCGTGTAATGACCGTGATTTTCGGCACAGAAGCCTCACAATAGGCATAGAGCAGCTTGGCCCCATGCTTGATTAGCCCGCCATATTCCTGAGCCGTACCCGGTAAAAAACCCGGAACGTCGACCAGCGTCACAAGAGGTATGGAATAGCAATCACAGAAGCGTACAAATCTTGCGGCTTTTCGGGAGGCATCTGAATCGAGGACACCGGCTAGGATCATCGGTTGATTACCTACAAACCCGACGGTCCGTCCCTGCATACGCCCGAATCCCACGACGATATTCTGGGCAAAGGATTCCTGAATTTCAAAGAAATCTCCTTCGTCGACAATTTTATGTATCAGTTCCTTGATATCGTAAGGCTTGTTGGGATTATCCGGAACGAGAGTATCAAGAGATTTCTCAATGCGATCTGGTT
>JBPCWG010000286.1:0-3720 GCA_051009705.1 Methyloligellaceae bacterium
ATCCATGAGAATTGATCAGCAAAACGATGAGAATCAATCAACGTCGCCTTTTGTGATTCCTGTTTTGCACTCCGCGGTTCACTTCGTAAAACAGGTCTTACATTGCTGCGCAACTGAAACAAAACACTCAGCCGTCCTACCAACTAGTCGATACGGTTAGAAAGGATCCGGGGTTTCGGGTCCAATGCTGAACAACAAACAGAATTCTTGATCTGTTTCCTGCTCGATACCCTTGGAAGAATACGACTAATCCGGAAACAATATTTCTCACTCCGGACGAATGATCTCAAAATTTTAAGTTCGACATGATCCGAATCCGAGTATCGCCCGTAAATGCTCCCATACGAGACTTGTGAAATACTATTGCTCATTTGTTTCGTGGACAAATTGTTGTTCTGATCACCAGAGGAAATACCATGCGACTTTTTAAACAAGTAGCTGCCGCTGCTTTTGCCCTGACATTATTTACCGGATCTGCCCAGGCTGCAAACATAGTAGAGACGGCCGCCTCAACCGGAAAATTCGAAACCCTGATTGCCGCAGCAAAAGCGGCGGGACTGGCAGGAGCGCTTTCGGGCCAGGGGCCACTGACTGTGTTCGCTCCAACCGATGAAGCATTTTCCAAGCTGCCAGCCGGAACGGTAGAAGATCTTTTAAAGCCTGAAAACAAGGACAAACTTGTTTCGATCCTCACCTATCATGTACTCGGACGTTCGCTGACGTCGGACATGCTTCCTCACAAATCCATTCCGGTAAAGCCCCTGAACGCAGATTTTCGCCTGAAGGTGAAGAAATCAGCGAAGGGTGTGACCGTTGATCGTGCAAATGTGGTCAGCGCCGATATCCGTGCCGACAATGGTGTCATTCATGTCATAGACACGGTTCTTATACCGGGATCCTGATCCCCGAGATTACCCTCCGATAGATCCGAGGTGCTGTATCCTGATGGGTAGAGCACTTCGGATCGCTACGGGATCGGTTGAGTCGTGTGCCGCGACCCTTGTCAGCGAACGTGAACAAATTCAGGCGAGCCGCCTGACCAGTACCACAATCCCGAATTAAAAACCGCGCACCCGGTTACGGAAATCCCTCGACTGTTGAATAGTCTTTGGCGCCGGCTGCGAAGCCGCGGAAAGAGATTGGGTTGCCGATTGGGCGGCGAGTTTGTTCGCAGGCTTGGCCGGCTTGGGTTTCGGACTGATTGCGGGTTTTAACGCAAGAGACTCAACCGGTTCCTTCAAGCGCAGATTTGCTTCATCGGGAATTCTGGATTTCTGGACGGGAACCGGCACACTGTCCTTTGCACGCTCGGGAACATTTACGTTCCGCAACTCTAAGAGCTGTTGTTCCAGCTCTCTCACAATCTTCTGAGCTGCCAGGCGAATTGATTTCTCACTCCGGTACCGCTCCTGCAATTGCAGCAACAATAAATCCGCCCGCGATTTGTCCTCGCGCACTGTCCGGATGTTGGTTTCCGATTGACGCAACTGCTTTTGCAGGTCTTCGGTTTTCTGTTTTTCCTTCAACAGTTTTTCTCGGACCGCCTCTATATCCAGGCTTGCATTTTTTTGCAGATCGGTGAGCTTCGAGAGCTTTCCCTGCAACTCGGCATTCCGGCGCTCGATATGGCTTACCCTGTCCTGATCTTTCCGTGCATGAGCCGAATGTTCTGCAATCGATCTTTCGGCGCGCTGGCGGGCCGTGGCTTCATTCTCCAGGTCATTCCTGAGTTGTCGCTGAATATCAGCAAGCGAAGCCTGTTTTTTCTGTTCAACAGAAATTTCGCGCAAGAGTTGCCGGTTCAAATCTACGGTCACACCGAGCTTTTCTTCCTGCTTTTTCAATTTAACCTTGGCGGCCTGAACTCGGGCAATTTCCGTTTTTATTGACAATTCCAATTCGGAGAGTTTGTTTCGGGCGACACTCAGATTTCTCTCGGCCACTTCTCTGGCTTGCTGCTCACCAATTACACGATCAAGCAGTTCCTGGTGCTTTGGAACGGAGATAGCCATAGTGTCTTGTTTCGGCGGTTCTACAAGCTGGTTCATGCCCCAAAATGTTGCAACGCTGGCAAAAACCATGGAGGCCGCAGTGGCCGTCAGCCCTACTGAAAAACGCTTCCTGGGCTTGTGTTCGACAGTGGGAGCCACGGGCCGGCCTTTGATTTTATCCAGACCGTCATAGGTCCCAAAACTCCACAGATGACCTTCAGGATCCCGGCAGGAGAAGCCGAAGCCCCCCTCTGCTTCCTTGTTCAAATCCACAACGATCTGCGCACCGGCAGCCTTGGCTCGATCGTAGTACATTTGAACGTCATCGACGACCAGGTAACATGTTTGTGTTTCCTTACCGCCAACCTGGTCCGGTTGAACCATAAGCAGCTCAAAACGCGGATCGGCGATTGAGCCAAGCATAATCAGATTATCATCGAACAGCAGTTCCGCATAAACCGCCTGGCCTTCAACGTTCCTGGCAACAAAATGAGCTGTGAATCCGAATGCGCGACAAAGCCAGTCAATCGACTTTGTAAGTTCCCGGTAACGCATTGCCGGAATGATCGCATTGTGTTTGATTTGCTGAGTTGCAACCATAATTTCCCCTTGCAACAGGTCCTGACTGCTTAAAAAATGCCGTTTGGCAAGAGCACGCTTGCCAATGAGAAATAATTCGATTTCTAGTTGAAGGGCATGATGACGAAGAGCTGCCCTTTGTAGGCTTCGAAATCATCGTCGCCGATGCCGTCATAGGAACCGGTTGCGCGTAACGTCAGACCGCTGGAAGAAGTGATTGTCGCTCCCGCCTCCACCAATCCGCGCACATCATTCGGGCTCACAACCTGCCCGCCTATTGTGGTTATGTCGTCTTTTTCAAAATCCCAGATACCCTTAATGGCAATGAGAGGTTCGATCTTCGTGCCGTCGGCATTGTCAAATGTGTAGCCGAATTCAGTACCGATCGTAGCCCGTCCCAGGGAAATATCCTGTTCAGGCACAAACCCGGTTTGAGCGCTGTTGTAGCTGTGCTGTGTCTCATCGAAATAAGATACGGAAACACTGGGTGCGATACGCATATTTGGCATGTCCGGCTTGCGGAGGGTCGCGCTCAACCGCGCCGACAAAAGCATGCGATCCGTATCAAACTTGTCCCGGTTGTTAGTGGCGAGCCAGTCGACCGTATTTGAGGATTGCCCCCATGCCGCTCGGGCATCGAGAAAAACCTGGGGCAACAGGCGCACACTGACATAGGGCCCGACCATCCAGCCTTCACCGTCAATTTTGGAATCCGATACCGGGGAGGATTCATCTATCCAGTCAAACTGGGCCATGATCCCGAGCAGAACCGATGAACCGACGAGCACGTCACCACCTAGAAATCCCAGTCCCGCATGACCGTCGCGATCACCGCCGCCCGTATCGTCCTCAAAGTAAATAGGTTGTCCCTGCACCCAGATATTGACCGGCAACCTCATGTTTGACTTCAGATCCGACCCAGTTAGAAACATGGCGCCTGAAGTTTGTGCCGAAGCCAATTCTCCATCGGTCGGACCGCCGATAGCAAGGGCCTGGGTTCCACTGACAGCGGAAAGAGCCGTGGACTGATTTGAGGTTTGGGAATTCGTCAATCGGTTGTGGATCGGGCCGAGGTCCGGACCGTTGGAAACAATGATATTGGCACGGGTATTGGCGAAATTTCGACCGACATCTTCCTCGCCCGGATTTT
>JBPCWG010000287.1:0-5310 GCA_051009705.1 Methyloligellaceae bacterium
GTTCGCTATGATTTTTTTAAAATTCCACTTACCTTCTTCATTTTGGTTTTGCTATAAATATTTCATTAGCCGATTACATAATGATCAATAAGTGGACTGAAGCACCAGGAATTTAAGCCGCTATGGGTCAAACTCGGTCATACTCAGGACCGTCGAGTTAAGTCTGCTTTACCCCGGTAACGGACATCTCCGAACTCCAATGCGCCTCGCTAGTAGGTCGGTACAAATTTTGCGAGAATGTGTACGTGTAAGATTTAACGAGGATTGGTTTTTAAGAATTACGCGCAGCAATATTTTTCACTAGCACCCACGTGAAACTAATGAAAATCGAAAGTTTGAGCCCGTCAATATTCAGTTCCAAATCAAAATTCATTGGCACTATATTGGCACTATGAGAAATAAGCTCTCAAAAGAAATTCAACTAAATCGTTGATTTTATTGGCGCGCCGAGGAAGATTCGAACTCCCGACCCCCAGATTCGTAGTCTGGTGCTCTATCCAGCTGAGCTATCGGCGCTTTGTTTCCGATTATGAGATCAATCGAATACAAAATGAACGAATTCAAATGATTTGAGCGGCTACCCGGAAAACCAAGTTTGTTCATTTCGTGCCTGTCAGGCGAGACTTCTTACCTTTTTAATCCGGATTCGTCTAACAAATTTTGATGGTTTGAATGGATTCTTCAAGAAAATGTCACCGTTATGATCTGACAAGCGAATGATTACCTAATGACCTATGCTGATTTGCGGTTGCGAACGGCTTCCAAATCAACAGCTGGATCGGGAATTGTCAAACGAAACCGTGTGCCGCGATCCGTATCCAAAAGACTAAGTTCGCCCCCATGCAATTTGATTAATTCTTCTGAAATTGCCAGGCCGAGCCCGGTTCCGCCTTTGCGGGCCACACCGCGGAAAGCATCAAACAAATGCTTTTTTGCACGCTCCGGTATGCCGGGTCCGGTATCACTGACCTCGATCTGAACCACTGTTCCATGCCGATCGGCACTGACCCGGATCTCATTTTCACCACTCTCCCGGAATTCCGTACTCAGAACCTGAACCGAATTGCGACACAAATTCATAAGGACACGGTACAATTGATCCCGGTCCGCTGAAACCTCTAGATTGTCTTCTATCTCTATAATCCAGCTAATTCGTCCCAATCGAGGCAGCTCCAGACTGTCTCCGATTTCCTCCACCAGAGGTAAGAGGTTGAAAATCGAGCGGCTGGGTTTAGCTTCCTTAACCTGGCCGAATTTCAGTGTTTCCGTACACAACCGAATGGCCCGATCAAGTGACGCAATCAGTTTTGGCGCAAATCTCTGGACAGTCGGATCGTCGATATTGCCAAAACGATCCGAAATAAGCTGTGCATTCGCCAGCATGTTTCGTAAGTCATGGTTGATTTTGCTGACCGCAAGTCCCAGCGCAGCCAGGTGATTTTTCTGCTGCAAAGTCGCTGACAGGTCTTTTTGCATGACTGCAAGCTCTCGTTCGACTACGCCAATCTCGTCTGTCCGGTCAGACGGGACAATGGCCCGACTGCTGTTCTCAGGGTCCTCTCGAAACTGAACCATGCTGCGGGTAATGCGCATGATGGGACGAACGAGCAGAGAATTCAGGGTAAAATAGACAAGCGCGGCAGTAAAAAAAGATATGACGACCGACAGGAGCAAAATATTAAGCCCATACTGAATCATCGCCGCTTTCAACGGATCCTGGGCAATCACGATTTCTATGAACTCCCCGCCTCCAAAGCCGGGTTGTCCGACAACCCGGATCAAACGTCCCTCTTCAGAAAGTAAAACACGAAGTGCATCCCAGACCTGCGAGATCCAATCAGAATTGCGAATATCATAATGACCGCTGATTTCCAGAGTTGATTCTGACTGCAGAACGAGTCTGCGAGCATTCGCTCTTTTCAATGCGACCCGGTGAACTTGGGCATTCTTCAATAATTCCTCGCGCAACCTGTCAGGCACCACATTTTCAGAAGCGGCATCCACGGCCAAAGTCGCAATTTGCGCCGCAGCAAGTCGCTCTTCCAACCAAGTCAAACGAAAATTGGCGACGGAAGGAACGAAGATCAAGATTTCCGCTATCATGACAAATGTGATGGTCAACAGCAGTAATTTTGTAGAAAGCCCAAACTGAAGACGAGACAGAAAGCTGGTCCAACGCCAGTTTCGATCACTCCTGTTATGGCTTTCTTCGTTATTCATCAACGTGATAACACTATCTTACGCAGCTGTGTCGGTCTCGTAGATATAATATCTTTGAATGTCACATTCTAGGCTAGCCAAACTTAGATAGAAACTTAATGGTATTCCTCAAAAGTGGGCTTGTCAGGCTGGATTCGAAATAGGTATAGGCCACACGCTTGTTAATTTCGGTCAGTGTCGGATAGGGGGATATGAAGCCGGTCATGGCACTGATTTTCATTTTCTTTGAAATAGCCAGGGCCCACATCTGAATGATTTCGCCGGCATGTTCCCCAACTATCGAAGCACCGAGGATACGCCCGCGTTTATCTGTCACAACCTTGACGAACCCCTCGGTTGCTCCTTCCGCCTGGGCGCGGTCATTTTCCGCATAGGGCCATCTGAGCACTTTTATATTGCTATTCTTTGCCTTGGCGGAAGTTTCATCAAGTCCAACATGAGCCATTTCCGGCTCCGTATAAGTCACCCAGGGGATTCCCGATGTACTCATTTTAACCGGCATGCGAAACAGAGCATTCCGAATGACGATCCCGGCATGGTAATTGGCAACATGAGTGAATTGGAGCCCACCGGCAATGTCACCAATGGCATAGACTTTTTTGTTGGTTGTCTTCAGGCCGGAATTTACCTTGATGCCCCGGGGATTATACTCGATCTGCGCCGCTTCCAGATTCAGGCCTGAGAGATTGGGTTTTCTTCCCGCTGCAACTAGGAGGTGACTGCCTTCCACGAAATAGTTTTCTTCATCTTTCGACAGATCCGCGCGTATTCCCCCGTCAATTTTGGAAAGCTGATCGATACGTACATTCTCAATAATCTCGATTCCTTCCTCTCGCAATTGCTTGAGGACGATAGCTGTCAGCTCGGGATCATCTTTGGACAAAGCCGTGAAAGCCTCAAGCACGGTTACGCGCGCGCCAAGCCGGCGATGGGCCTGCGCCATTTCCATTCCAATGGGTCCGCCGCCAATAATGATCAGGTGATCAATTTTTTCCTGATTGTCAAAAATAGTCTCATTGGTAAACAAGGGTACATTGTCAATCCCGGGAACCGGGGGAAGAGCCGGTGATGAACCGGTTGCAAGAATTGTTCGCCTTGCCTTGATTTCATAATCTCCGGCTACGACCGTATTCCGATCCTTGAAACTCCCCGCCTCCTCGATGACATGAACCCCGAGGCCGGTAAACCGTTCGACAGAGTCATTGGGTTCGATCGCTGCAATAACACTTTTGACTCGGTCATGGACTTGTTGAGGGTCGATATCCGGCGAGACCGGCCTGATACCAAAGGGCTCGGAAGACCGCATTGCGTGGGCGCGCTTGCCAACAGCAATCAGGGCTTTCGACGGGACACACCCATAGTTCAGGCAATCCCCGCCCATTTTGTGCTTTTCCAGCAGCACGACTTCAACGCCGAACTGAGCTGCCGCAGCAGCAACCGAAAGTCCTCCGGAACCCGCACCGATGACACAAAGGTCCGGTTTTAGTGTTTGTGCCATGCCAACATCTCTTTCTTTTTTGGAAGATTGATCGTTAAGGTAGCCTATATCAGCCCCGAATATCCATTAGACAGGTGAAATGGATTTTTTGAATCGTTTCAAAACCACCGGGATGAGCGCAACAATCCCCAGTGCCGCAATGGCGAAGACGATCTCTTTGGTAACCAAGGAATTGGGATCCAGCGAAAACGTGCATGTGTCTGTCGAACCCGGCGCAAGATTGGCTTTGCAATCGTTGAAAGCCTGTTGCTGGGCATCGAGCACACTGTCCAGCCCGACACCGGCGAAGGAGAAGGCAAATGTCCCCGGAATGATGCCGAAAAATGTCGCAAACACGAATGTCGAGAGCTTCACCCCCAGCAGTCCGGGAGCAATGTTGACCAGCCAGAACGGAAACAGCGGCACCAGGCGCAAGAAAAACAGATAACTGAGAGCGTCCTCTTGGAACCCTTCCCGAAGTGCATTCAGCTTGGGCCCGGCTTTGGCAGCAAGAGGTTCACCAAGTGCGGTCTTGGCAATAAGGAATATTATTGTTGCTCCAAGTGTAGCCCCGACAACCGTTGCCAGCCCGCCAAACAACCAACCGAAGAGAAAGCCACCGGTCAGGGTCAGAAAAATTCCGCCTGGTATCGAAGCCGCAACAGCGATCAGGTATATACCTGTATAGATTGCCAACGACAGAAGCAGATTATCAGCAATATAAGCTTTGAGCTTATCTCGATTCGCAGCAAGATTTTCGATCGTCAGATATTCCAGGCCCCCTGACAAATAAATTGCGGCTATGACAATCACGAGGACGATCAACGGCCCGAGTCTCTTCAGCAAGGATGGGATACTTTTGGAAGAGTCTGTTACCTTGGGTTGCTCAGCCATAGTCAGCCTTTGTCTTTCTAAGCGATTCTTCAGTCGAGAGTTCGGGGCAGATCGTTCCGGATTAGTGAATCAGCTCTGAGCTTCGATGCCATTCAGATTCCAGTCGTAGACATATTTGTCAATGTCAGTGAAGGATTTGAGTTTTTCGGATAGTTTTGGACCGGCATAGCGCCTCAAATGCGTGAGTAAATCTGCTTCCGAATTGCCAAAGTCTTTTGAAAACCAGGAATAAATTTTGGAGACCAGCAAACGATTACCTTCGATTTTCACGCCCCGAGGGCTGCTAACATAAGCCCGTGCGCCCTCGTCCAGCATCTGATCCAGATTGTCACCAGTGAACGCAGCGGTCGCCAGGTTTGGACAGCCAATGGATGCGCAATTGACAGCGTAGTGCACTCTGTTGTCTTTCCAGAGCCCGCGAAGAATGACATGTTCGATGTCGTCGAGGCTCAGATCAGTACCTTTCACCGTGACGACCTTTTTCTTCCAGGGACCATTTGTGAACAATCCCGGTGATATATCGATATCCCTGATCGACTTGACGGGATAATGCTCGAGAATAATGTCGACTGTTTTAGCGTTATAGAGGTTGACCCAGAAGGCATATTGTTCTCGCTTGTTGAGCTTCGTCACCTGGGTCTTCTGAAGCTGGTCCAGATAAGCCGTTAACTTGTTCCGGGCTTCCGCTTTAAAACGGCCGTAATCGACGACATTCAGTC
>JBPCWG010000288.1:0-10860 GCA_051009705.1 Methyloligellaceae bacterium
CCGGTCAAGTCGAGCATCCACCGAGGCCGTTTGTTCAATATTGTCCTTTACACATTTTAATCCGACCCACACACCCGCAAATCGGGAGAGCGCCCAGCCATAAAGCCCGTAGTCGAGAATTTCCTGAACCCCGGCCGGATTGAGAACGGGAATCATGGCATCGACAAATGCGAATTCCGACTGGTGCGCTGATGTCGAGCTCTCGCAGGTATGGTCGTCCCCCATCAGGGCAAGAACGCCTCCAAGTTTTGCCGTACCCGCATGATTGGCATGGCGAAAAGCATCGCCGGACCGATCAACACCCGGCCCTTTGCCGTACCAGAGACCGAAGACCCCGTCATAAAGACCTTCGCCCCGCAGTTCAGCCTGCTGTGCGCCCCAGAGCGCCGTGACCGCAAGGTCTTCGTTCAGCCCTGGCGTGAAAGTAATATTTCTGGTTTTCAGAATGTCGCCGAGACGGGAGAGGTGCAGATCCAGCGTGCCGATGGGGGATCCGCGATAACCGGTGATGTACCCTGCCGTGTTCAGGCCTTGCTGGCGGTCCCGTTCATGCTGCATTAGCGCCAGTCGAATGACCGCATGGGTTCCGCTCATATAAACACGCGTTTGAGACAGATCATATTTATCGTTTAATTTGATCTGCTTTCGCGACATTTTTCACCTCAGTTCCATTGGCTCGTTGATCGCTGTGTCAGCAAATTCTAATTTGCACTGAATTTATGCATTTTATCTAATATGCGCATAGTAGATCAGAAATTAAAACGGCAATCACCACAATTTTATTCGAAGAATTATTTGATCTGTATAAAAGAACTTATCGAAACAGTCAGAAATAATCCAAACTCAATGTGTAATATTTGAACCCACCGCTCACAATACCCGATTCGCAAAACGTTGCGGTTGTGCTGACAGGCTCCGGATTTTTTAAGAAGATCCTGTTGCCTCTGATCTCGGGACAGTTTGAATTGGGGAGAGCGTTGATGCGACGGGACTTTGAAATGCGCCAAAATGACGGAAAAGGCAGATCCTATTCAAATGAACCACTCTAAAATCCGTGATCTTGGAGAGCTCTCAGGCCCCATGGCCATTTTCGGTGGATTATACGGCAATCTTGAAGCCCTGAACGCGTTTCTTGATTTGGCAGACAGGTTGAAAATTCCGAGCGATCACATCATACAAACCGGCGATGTCGTCGCATACTGTGCCGATCCCCTGGTATGCGTTGAGCAAATCATGACCCGCAATTTTCACTCCATCAAAGGCAATGTCGAAGAAAGTCTCGCCTTCAACGCCGATGATTGCGGATGCGGGTTTGAGGAGGGAACGGCCTGCGATGTCTTGTCCAATCAATGGTACGCCTATGTGGATTCCAATATCGGTACCGAGCACCGGGAGTGGATGTCCGAACTCCCGGACCAGCTGAGCTTCCAATATCATGGGCGCCGGGTTCGTGTCCTTCATGGAAGCAGCAGTGAGGTCAACGAGTTTATTTTTCCGTCTACCTCAGAAGCACGTTATGAGAGCATGTTCCAAGAGACCGGCGCTGACATTATCATCGCCGGACATAGCGGCTTGCCCTACACCCTGAACATGGGAGATCGCATCTGGCACAATTCAGGTGCGCTCGGCATGCCGGCAAATGACGGAACGCCCCGGGTCTGGGCCAGCCTTCTTGTTCCAGACCGACAAAGTGTAAAAATCGAACATCTGGCGCTCTCATATGATTATCAAAGCGCCCACCTGAAGATGGTTCAAGCGGGATTACCGAATGGATATGCAGACGCCCTGAAGAGCGGCTTATGGCCAAGTCTCGATGTTCTTCCTGAAAAAGAAAAAACAGCAACGGGTACTCCGATCGCATTTGAGGGCGATGGAGAACCTCGCTCATTGCAAGAAACTCCTGTTGGAATTATTTAGCGCAATTCTTGCAGCAGTCCCGTGATCACCTGGAAAAAATTCTGCCGGCCTGGATAGCCTGTAATGCGGACAATTTCATTGGTGCCGTCGACGAGAACAAATGTCGGGACCGTTGTGATGGGCTGCTTGAGCTGGAATTCTGCACCTTGGTTTGCGGTAACTTTCTGGCGTTCAAGAGGTGCCACACGACCCGGCCAGCTTTCCGTGTAGGATTGAGCCACGTCCCGGTGAAACAAGTCACAGTAGGAGCATTCGTCGGCCTCAAAGACAATCAACCGCATATCCCGCGCTTCTGCGAAACCCGACAGGCCCACAAGTGAAACAATTGCGATAATATAGAGGCTCTTAAACATTTACCTACGCACGACAACAAACAAAAATGGGTCAGAGTTTTCCCGGCAACGAACAATCAGTCTTGCGTTACATCGCCGTCTGATATCTGTGAGAGTTCAAATATTGGCCTGGTAAGGCAAGCATCGAACCCGATTATAGTTAAGCCGATAGGTAAACTATAGGTCCGGAATGAAATAAAAGCGCATTGAAATGAAACGATTCAGGCACGGAACCCACGGTATTTTCGAATTCCAAACAACCGGAAATAAAAAAGGCGGCCCAGTGGGCCGCCTTCAAAGAATTACCCCGGTAATGGACCGGGCATCCATGTCAGGAAACTAGATCGAAGTTCGGAACTTCTTCCATGTCACGATAACTTTTGTACCGACCCGGACGCGTTTATAGAGTTCGGCAACATGGTTGTTGTGCATACGGATACAGCCATGGGATACCGCCTGTCCGATCGTCCACGGCGCGTCAGTTCCATGAATTCTGTAGAGCGTGCTTCCGAGATAGAGTGCGCGTTTCCCGAGAGGATTGCGCGGATGCCCACCTGGAACATGCGCGGGAAGCTTTGGATTCTCACGACGCATTTTCGCCGTCGGTGTCCAGGGCGGATTCACTTTTTTACGGCTGACAAAGCTTCGGCCTGACCAGCGGGCATTGCCCTTCGGAACAGCGACGGGATAACTCACCGCCTTGCCGCGCTTAACCACGTGATAAAGTCTTCGGTCCGCAAAGCTCACGACAATCGTTCCAGATCCGTAACTTTTTGAAAAACTGACAACTTGCTTGCTGCCACCAGACTGACCGCCAAAAATCGAATCAAAAAATCCTTGTGCAGCCGATTGTTGGGGCGCAGCGGTGAGAGCTATCAAAAGTCCACCGAAAACGATAAATAAGTTTCTGAATGCCTTGGGGAGCGACATTTACCATACTCCTTTAGTTTGGTGTTTTTCTCAGTTACGCATCTGCACGTTAATATTTCTTTGCCAAATTCAAAGAAGCCGGTATTGCTGCCACATGCGGACACTTGTTGATATCTAAACTGCATCGAAGTCTGATGACATTCAAGCTCAGGAGCCTTCCAAGAAGCTCCATAAATTCTTGATATGGCGGATTGTTTAATTGTGTGGGAATAACGTCACATAATTTTGCCACAATTGAATTGAATTCAATCTGTCAGACAACGGAGTTAAATGAGTAACATTTTCGTTATGTTAAGCCGGCGCAAAATTTTTTTGAGGCCGGCAACACCAATAGCGCCCCGCCTCCAGCCGTTATTTTGTCATAATTGGTATTTTGTGTTTGGCGTCTGATCCGACTTGGAGATTGTCAGTTGTTCAGTCCAGCAAGTCGCCAATTCGTTGGCTGGCCAGGCGAATATTCTCGATAGAGTTCGCGTAAGAAAATCGAATATATCCTTCGCCGTGGATCCCGAAGCTCGGCCCGGCAATTGTCGCGACACCGGCTTCTTCGAGAATCTTGTTTTGGATCTCCATCGAGGAATATCCGGTTCCGGTTATGTTCGGAAACGCATAAAAAGCACCGCCGGGATCGATGCAGGAAAATCCGGGTAATTGATTGAGAAGTTGCACGATAACTTTTCGCCGCTCATCGAATGCCGCCACCATCTCGTGGACCCGGTCCTGGGGGCCCTCAAGCGCAGCAATGCCCGCATACTGGGTGGCAGCGTTGACACAGGAGTGGCAATTGACCGCGAGACGATTGACCTTTTCAATCAGGTTTCGCGGCCAGACGCTGAAGCCAAGGCGCCAGCCTGTCATGGCATAGGTCTTTGACCACCCGTCCAGGAGTATTATCTGGTCTCTGACATCGGGATAGGTCAGCAGACATTTATGCACGCGCCCTTCGTAAAGCATCTGGCTGTAAATCTCATCGGCCAGTAATACGGTGTGCGGATTTTCTGCGAGCCCCCGTACCAAAATGTCGAGTTCCCGTTCACCGACCACGCCTCCTGTCGGATTTCCAGGCGTGTTCAATATTATGAGCCGAGTATCAGGTGTAATGCGCGACACGACTTCCTCAGCGTCAAATGAAAACTCGTTTTCTTCCTTGAGATGGATCGGAACGGGTTTCGCGCCACAATATTCGATCATCGATCGATAGATGGGGAAGCCGGGATCCGGATAAAGTATTTCTGTACCGGGTTCTCCAAACATCATGATGGAGAAAAACATTGTCGGCTTGCCACCTGGCAAGATCATGACCAGGTCAGGATCAATTTCGACATCATATCTGTTGTGCAGATCGCGGGCGACGGCTTCCCGAAGCGGCAATATTCCCTGGCTGGGTGTATATCCATGATGCCCGTCTTTGAGAGCTTTAATTGCCGCTTCGACAATATGGGACGGAGTTTTAAAGTCCGGCTGCCCGATACCGAGGTTGATGATCTCTTTTCCCTGGCGCTCAAGTTCCGCGGCCCTGGCCAGAACCTCAAATGCCGTTTCCGTTCCCAGAAACTCCATATTCTTTGCAAGTACGGCCATGATCGATCCCTTTTTATTACTCTTGTTGTGCGTTTCCGGCCCTGGCTGATTGCAGGAATCTCCAAGCTGGCCTGAACGTTTTCCGGATTTTACATGTTTTAGGGAGAATTCAACAATACTGCGAGATCACCACTGGTTTTCCGCGTCTGACTGGCCGTTGTTTGTGGACAGCTGATTAGAATAATCGATCCCATATCCCGTTCGCGCTCAGTTTTCTACTTCATGAAATTACAAATTGAGCATTGACAGGGAATCAAAAATTGATTAGAACAAAGCATGAACATTAATTGACGTCTTGGGAGACGCTTTGTGCATCTTGAAAGTAAACATAAGGTAAAAACCGATAACAAAACGACTCCGGATTTTTCCGCAAGAGCAGGCGGGAGAGGGCCGCGATCAGCCCTCATCGAAAAGCTGCGCACGGACATTCGTGCCATTGAGCAGCATTCCAGGTCTTTTTCCCCATCCCCAAATGACCTTGGACCGGCCTCTTCCGCCTGCTTCTTTTCCAAAGCAAGAAACCAAAAGGAGGCACGGCCTCCGCTCTCCCCCCCTTCTCAGCAGCCGTCGGAGAACAGGGGGGAAGAGCAAAACCCCCGATCTGTCAAAGGCCGTTGGACATTCGGTATTCCGGAAATTGACGGCATGCTTCCTTGGATCGGTTTAAAGCCTTCCGGACTGCATGAAATAAAGCCTCTTCACTACCGGGATATGGCGGCTGCGCGTTCCTTTGCCCTGGCTCTTTTTTCCCGTCACAGGCAGATAAGAAAGAATGCGCCAGTGCTCTGGTGCCTGTCAGATGCCTCCAGCCGTGAATTCGGGACCCCTTACGGTCCGGGGCTACTGCAGCTCGGGCTCGATCCACAAGATTTGGTCATGGCGCAAAGCAAAAAAATGTCCGACCTTTTCTGGACTATGGAAGAAGGTTTAAGAGCTGAAACCTTGACCGCCGTTCTGGGAGAAGTTGACACCGCCCCTTTCACGGAAGCCCGCCGGCTTGCCCTTGCCGCGGAAACGCATCAGATACCGTGTGTACTCATTTCACACCAGGAAACAGCCGGTGCCAATGTGGCTCTCACCCGCTGGCGCATAAGTACAGCGGACAGGCCATCTGCAACCACCAGTCCTGAAGCACTGGCTATGCCGCGGTGGAATATTACGCTTGAGCGCACTCGCCACGGGCCAAGCGGACTTAACTGGACAGTGGAGTGGAGTCATGAAGCGTTATGTTTCCGTCTGGTTACCCCATTGGCCAATCCAGCGCTTAAAACAGACAACGACAGATATCGAGTCGCTGCCGCCGGATAATGCCCCCTTTGCCCTGGTTGAATCAACGGAAAAAGGCCTTGTCCTTTTTGCCCTCAACAAAACCGCCCAGTCCCTGAAACTGTATAGCGGCCAACGCCTGCCCGATGCCCGTGCCATGGTGCCGTCGCTGCAATCGGCGCCAGCGCAAAGGGGGCGGGATGACAGGACCCTTAAAGCTTTAGCCCGCTGGTGCACACGTTTCACGCCGGCTGTTAATACGGACGGAAATGCCGGAATCTGGCTTGAGGTTTCCACAAGCACCCATCTTTTCGGCAATGAAAGCGCGCTGCTCAAGGATATTCATATCCGCCTCAGAAAACTTGGGTTCACAGCACGCCTCGGACTTGCCGACAGTCTAGGAGGGGCCTGGGCCATGGCACACTATGGGCCAATACGCACACCCATAGAGCAAAGAATTATCGCTCCCGGCCAAACCCTGAGCAGCCTTGAAAATTTTCCCGTCGCGGCACTCCGCCTCAGCGAAGATAGTATTCAATTGCTCAAACGCCTGGGGCTCAAACGCATTAAGCAGCTCGGCGACCTCCCTCGCCCAACCCTCAAGCGGCGTTTTCCTTCGACGACAGACGCTGATGCCGTTCTCCATCGTCTTGACCAGTTGCTCGGAAAGACCGAGGAACCGCGCAAGACGCTGCTCCCGACAACAAGTTACATAGCGCGCATCGCGTTTCCGGAGCCCCTCATAACAGCAGAGGGCGTGGAAGCGGCTCTCCAGACGCTGTGTCACGAGCTCTGCGAAAAATTGCAGAAAGACGAAAAGGGGGGGCGTCAAATAATTTTGACGATTTACCGGACCGATGGTTCCCTGACCTCAGTGGAAACGGGGACCAGCACCCCCAGCCGCAGACCGGATCACCTCGCCCGTCTTTTGAATGAAAAAATCGGCAATATCGACGCCGGCTTCGGTATTGACCTCATGACCCTGCGTGCGACAGTCCACGAATCTCTCCTGCCTTCGCAAACGTCTCTGGCAGAATCGCAAATAGGTGCACAACAAACTGATGCGGCTGAACTGATTGACAGGCTGACAAACCGGCTGGACAAAACCCGGGTCTTCCGCCTCAGTCCGCAAGAAAGCTATATCCCCGAGCGGGCCCAGAATCGTGTTCCGGCCCTCGAAAGCCTAGTTCACTGGCCCGAAAAATTTGTTCCGACTGTGCGCAGGCCTCTCTTACTGCTGGATCCCCCGGAAGCGATAAAGGTCATCGCTGAAATTCCCGAAGGCCCGCCTCTGAGTTTTACCTGGCGCCGCGTTTACCGGCGCGTTGTCCAAGCCGAGGGGCCGGAGCGTATTTCTCCGGAATGGTGGCTTGAAATCCCGAACCAGGCTTCCGGCGACCCGCGCCAAAAAGAGCAAGAAGAGGGGGATGCTATTCTGGCAGCCCAGGATCGGAAGACCCGGGACTATTATTTTGTCGAGGACGAAATGAACGGGCGCTACTGGATTTTCCGCAGCGGCTTGTACCAGAGCGCATCGCTCAGCACCCTTCCCCAATGGTACCTCCAGGGGTTTTTCGGATAGTTGTATGACCGCGATGCTCCCCTATGCCGAGTTACAAGTAACCACAAACTTTTCCTTCTTGCGCGGTGCCTCGCACGCTGATGAACTCGCTGCAACGGCGAAAGCCCTGGGTCTGAAAAGCATCGCGGTTACAGACCGCAACACCCTGGCAGGTGCAGTACGCATGAACATCGCCGCAAAAGCCGCGGGAATAAATCTCACGGTCGGTGCCCGTCTTGATTTTCTGGACGCGCCCAGTCTTCTTTGCCTGCCGACAGACAGGCAGGCTTACGGAAGGCTATGCCGTCTTCTCACTCTCGGTCAGCAACGGGCCGAAAAAGGGAGTTGCGAGCTCTACATAAATGACATCCGCGATTACGAAAAAGGGCAGATCTTTATCAGCCTGGCATTGCAGGAAAAACAGGACATTGGATCAGGCGAAGAAAGAGCATATGAAAACCGGCAGGAAAAGCACGCAGAGCAAACGGGGCTGGCCACGTTCGCCTCATCATCTCTGACGCCTGCAGCCAACAGCAACACACCCGACAGTTCGAAATCAGGCCGGCTCAAAAATCTTGAGAGGCTTGAGAACAGTGGCACCGGCACCACAAGAATGTCCGCACGCGACGCCCTTCACTGGCTCAAGGAGCATATAGACGCTCCGCTCTATATTGCTGCTTCACACCGGTATGACGGCAATGACAGAGCGCACATCACTTCCATCCATAACGCGGCTTCCGAAATCGGTATTCCCGTCGTTGCCACCAATGATGTGCTTTATCATGGTCCAGGGCGGCGCGCGCTGCAGGATGTGCTGACATGTATCCGGGAAAAATGCAGCATCAGGACGGCTGGTTTCCTTCTCGAAAAAAATGCCGAGCGCTATTTGAAAAGCCCCGCCGTCATGACCAGAGCCTTTGCGGGATATGAAGAAGCCCTGAAAAACACAGTAGAGATCGCCGAAGCCTGCCAATTCAGCCTGGATGAGCTGGTCTACGAATATCCGGACGAGCCCGTCCCGCCGGATGAAACACCCCAGTCGCAGCTTGAAAAATTGACATGGGAAGGTGCAGGAGAGCGCTTTCCCGAGGGGCTTCCGAACAAAATTCGCGACTCTATCGAAAAGGAAATTGAGCTCATCGACCGTTTGCAATATGCCCCCTATTTTCTGACGGTCCATGACATCGTGACGTTTGCGCGGTCGCAGGATATCTTCTGTCAGGGACGGGGGTCCGCCGCCAATTCCGTGGTCTGCTACTGCCTGGGCATTACCAATGTGAACCCCGCAGAAATCGACCTGCTCTTTGACCGGTTTATCAGCCCCGAAAGAAAGGAACCTCCGGATATTGATGTCGATTTTGAACACGAACGGCGTGAAGAAGTTATTCAATATATTTACCGGCGATATGGCCGCGAGCGCTCGGGTCTCGCTGCAACGGTCATCAGCTATCGACGGCGTTCATCGGTTCGTGATGTCGGCAAGGTCATGGGATTGAGCGAGGATGTCATCAGCGCTCTCGCGGGAACTGTCTGGCACAGCCATGAAAAGGGAAAAATCATTGAAACCCATATTCGCCAGGCCGGCCTCGACCCGGATGATCCCTATCTGCAAAGAACCCTGGAGCTCTCGGCAGAACTCATGGGGTTTCCCCGGCACCTGTCGCAACATGTCGGCGGATTTGTCCTCACCCAGGGCCCTCTTTGTGAAGTCGTTCCCATCAGCAATGCCGCAATGGAGGATCGCACGGTCATTGAGTGGGACAAGGATGACATAGATG
The DNA here is from genome assembly GCA_051009705.1 of Methyloligellaceae bacterium. Classification (GTDB taxonomy): domain Bacteria; phylum Pseudomonadota; class Alphaproteobacteria; order Rhizobiales; family CAYWUX01; genus JANQOC01. The sequence goes on from JBPCWG010000288.1 coordinate 9,366, forward strand.
CCCTGCGCATTCTGAAGGTCGATGTTCTGGGCCTCGGTATGCTGACCTGCATCCACAAATGCTTTGATTTTCTCACACACCACTATGGCCGCAAGCTGGATCTTGCAACGGTGCCGCGGGAAGATCCGAAAGTGTATGACATGCTGTGCAAGGCGGACTCTCTCGGCGTCTTCCAGGTCGAAAGCCGGGCACAGATGAACATGCTGCCGCGCCTGAAGCCGCGCTGTTTCTATGACCTGGTGATTGAAGTTGCCATCGTCCGGCCCGGGCCCATTCAGGGGGATATGGTGCATCCCTATCTGCGGCGACGGGACAAGATCGAAAAAGAAGTCTATCCCTCTCCTGCTCCCCATGAAGGCCCGCCTGACGAGTTACGCAAAGTGCTTTCGAAAACCAAAGGGGTTCCCCTGTTCCAGGAGCAGGCCATGCGAATTGCCATGGTCGCAGCGAAATTCAGTTCCGAGGAAGCCAATCAGCTGCGCCATGCCATGGCGACTTTCCGGCGGCGGGGAACCATTGAGACCCTGCATGAAAAAATGGTGTCGCGCATGATCCAACGGGGATATGACCCCGAATTTGCCGAACGCTGCTTCAACCAGATCAAGGGGTTTGGTGAATACGGCTTTCCCGAAAGCCACGCCGCCAGCTTCGCCCATCTCGTTTACATTTCTTCCTGGCTAAAATGTCATTACCCAAATGTATTCGCGGCCGGGTTGCTCAACTCTCAGCCCATGGGGTTTTATGCCCCGGCGCAAATCGTCCGGGATGCGCGGGAGCATGGTGTCCATGTCCGGGAAGTCGATGTTAACCACAGCCAGTGGGACTGCACGCTGGAGCCGCAGGATCAGGAAGACTGGGCCCTGCGCCTGGGGTTCCGGCGGGTAGACGGAATCAAGAAAGCCGACATGGAAAAGCTGATCGAGCGGCGGCGTACCATCCCGTTTGCCGATATTTTCGATATCTGGAGACGTACCGAATTACCGGTATCGGCTCTTGAAAAGCTTGCCGCTGCGGATTGTTTCCGTTCCATGGGTCTCGACCGCCGGGCCGCACTCTGGCAGGTGCGTGCCTTAAGCGCTCAAAAGCCCCTGCCTCTTTTTGCCTGGGCCGAAACTGCGGACAGTGGCCTGGAACCGGAAATTGCGCTGCCACACATGCCGCTTTCAGAACATGTTCTCAATGACTATCAGACCCTCGGTTTATCCCTGAAAGCGCATCCCATGCACTTCCTGCGCTCCAGGCTCACCAGGCTCCGTATCAAATCCTGTGCCGATATAAAGTCATGCCGGGATGGGCTGTTCGTTCGGGTCGGCGGCGTGGTACTGGTTCGACAGCGACCAGGATCCGCCAGCGGTGTCGTCTTTGTCACCCTGGAAGACGAAACCAGTGTTGCGAACATCGTGGTCTGGCCGAATGTTCTGGAACGCTTCCGCCGCTCAGTGATGGGGGCCCGTCTGATGCTGATCCAGGGAAAAATTCAACGCCATGAAGATAT
>JBPCWG010000289.1:0-4136 GCA_051009705.1 Methyloligellaceae bacterium
AAAGACAAATCCCAGTTTGGATCCGGTGATATCCGCGGGGTCATTGCCCCGGAAGCCGCCAACAACGCCAACCGCGCCGGCGCGCTCATTCCCACGGTTGCGTTCGGTATACCGGGCAGCCTTGGAACGGCAATCCTTCTTGGTGCCCTTATCATCCAGGGCCTCAAGCCCGGCCCCGAAATGCTGACCGACAATCTCGACCTCACCTTCTCCATGATCTGGGACCTGGTCATCGCTAATATCTTTGCCGCCCTATTGCTGATGGTCTGGAGCCGTCAGATTGCCAAAGTGGCTTTCATGCCGGGACACCTCATCGTGCCGGGCGTGCTTTGTTTCATCATGATGGGTGCCTGGATCGCAAGTGCGTCGATCGAAGACTGGTGGCTGTGTCTCCTGATGGGTATGCTTGGTTACGCCATGAAGCAGGGAGGATGGCCGCGACCTCCGATTATCCTGGCCATCGTTCTCGGCGAACTGATGGAGGAGAATCTACACCTCTCAACGACCATCTATGGCGGATGGGGATGGATGCTTGATAAGCCGGTGGTCATTATCATCGAAATTCTAATCGTGGCGACGATTATCTATTCTCTCATCGACCTGCACAAAAGGCGTGATAGAAGTCTGGCGCACGGTGGAGCAGTAGAGAATGAAGTGGAGGAAGAGGACCTCAGCGAAGGTTCGGTACGTAATCCCATAATGTCTCTGCCCCTATCCATTTTGTTCCTGCTGTTATTCTGCTGGGCTTATGTGGAAACGCAGAAATTTGAAGAAGTCGAAACCGCCCAGTTTCCGGAAGCCGTTATTCTGGTCGCTATTCCCATTGCCTTCATCACACTGATTTCTGATTTTCTGCAGGTCCGCAAGATTGTCGCACAGGCGGGAAGCCTCCCGGCAGCCATTTTCGCAAGTCTCCAGCGGTCGCAATTCTGGCCGTCCCTGCAATTCATCGCCTACATTCTTGGGCTCATATTCATCACCTATCTTGCCGGCCAACTCGTGGCTCTGCCCCTGTTTGTAGCGCTCTATCTCTGGCGTTGGGGCAAGTACAGCTGGAAAATCGTGTTGGGTTATACTGTTGTGACACTAATTGTGCTGCAGGTGTTCTACGGGGAAATCATGCATATCCTCTTTCATCCCTCGATATTGTTCGGTTAAAGACAATTTCATTCGCCACCGGCCGATCCTGACCAGAGTAGCGATGAAGAAACTCTTGTTCATTGTCCAAGGCACCGATAAAATTCCGTTCAAATGATAAGAACAATCTAAATTTGACCGGCGCAGAGGAATAAACTTTGAAAATCGAATCCGTCGAATGCTTTACCGTTTATCCGGGTTGGCGAAAAAATCTGATATTCACCAAGGTCATAACAGATGACAATATCGTCGGCTGGGGCGAGTGCTACAGCCAATATGATCGCGACGGTGCCGTCGTTTCACATGTCGAACAGCTGCAACGCTATCTTGTTGGTCGTGACCCCTTTCACATCAACCACTTTTGCCAGATTGCTTTCGATGACTACGCGGCCCGACGCGGTTCGCTCGAATTCTATAGCGCTCTTTCGGGCCTGGAAATGGCGCTTTGGGATATTGTCGGCAAAGCGACAGGCGAACCCGTTTACAATCTCTTGGGTGGACCTGTCAGAGATCGCATTCGAGTCTATGCCAATGGCTGGTACTACAAGATGACAGAACCCGACGATTATGCGAAAGCAGCAAAAAATGTCGTCGAACAGGGTTTTACAGCGCTCAAAATGGATCCCCTGACGGGTCCCTGGCGCAACTACATCAACTCATTCCAGGCAAAGAAATCAGTCGAGATTCTGAAAGCCGTGCGTGAAGCGGTCGGACCGGACGTTGAAATTCTCCTCGATTTGCACCGGCGTCTCTCACCCATGCACGCTATTGATCTCGCGGCGCGCTACGAGGAATTTTCCCCTTATTATTTCGAGGAACCCTGTATGTGGGAAAATGTGACGGCGCTTGTCGAGATCAAAGACAGCGTGAATTTACCTGTGGTCACCGGTGAGGCTATTTATGCCAAGGCCGGATTTCGTCCGATATTCGAAGCCGGGGCGGCTGACATTATCAATCCGGATGTGGCCAGTTGCGGCGGCATCCTGGAACTCAAGGAAATTTCAGCGATGGCCGAAGCTCACTTTATCGCGGTTTCACCCCACAACTATAATTCTACAACAGTCGCTCTTTCCGCGACTGTCCACGCGTCTGCGCTGATGCCAAACTTCATCATCACGGAGTATTTTCTGCCATTTGAAGAGCTTGGACAAAAACTGTGTCATAATGCTCTGAAACCAGTCGACGGCTATATTCCACTACCGACAGAACCTGGACTTGGGATTGAGTTTGACGAAGAAATGCTGAGATCAATGCCTGGAAAACCTTTCCCGAAACGTGACTTGAGAACAATTTCCGACGAAGGACCTTAAGAGCTCAACCATCAAACCTGAATGTCCCGGACATGAATAATTCCTCCTCCCGAACGCTCAAACGAGCCCCAAAGCCGACACGTTACTTTGAAGATTTCAATGTCGGGGAAAAGTACATTATTCCTTCACGAACAATGACCAGTGGACTTTTCGCCATGTTTCAGGCGGCTTCCGGTGACAATGATCCCATTCACTACGATGTCGAATATTGCCGCGAAAGAGGCCACAAAGATATGCTCGCCCATGGCATGCAGGTATTGATTCAATCCGCTGCGGGTGCGGGTGAATTTCCAAGCCAGGTCGCAGACAGCCTCATCGGAATGGTCGAACTGGAAGCAAAATTTCTCGGACCTGTCTACCGCGGTGACACTCTTTATCCCGAACTGGAAATTGTTGACTTGTTCTCCCAGAACTCTACCGGAGTGATTGTTATGAAGGCCTCAATTCATAATCAGGCAGATAATCTCGTATTTGAAGGCAGCCATCGTTATCTCGTTCGCAAGCGCAAAAAGAATTAAATTCCTGCAATTTCTGTTTGCGGTTCAGGAGTTGATTAAATTTCTGCGGGTTCTGCAAGCCTCAGCAGATGACTGGCACAATATTTACAATCAGAACTGCCAAATCCCTTGCGGGGGATAATGAAGGCGTTTGTGTTGAGGAGTATTTCAATCAGATCACATTCGGATGTGTCGGAGATTGCAAATGCTTGAATGGTTTCAACTGTGACAGTGGTCAGGTGATCGATATGCCAATGCGGTTTTTTCTGCCGGCGAAAATGATATCTGAGCCGGCTCTGGATTCCACCGGCACCATTGGCGTTGCCGCAATAAACATAAGTTCCCGGTGAATAGGGGCCGGACAGCTTTTCCGGATGAGACAGTTCTAGCCCACGCTCGAGTTGAAAACACAGCGCATAAGCACCTTTTACTCCGGCACAGGAACTGACGGATTTTGGCGTAACCCAAATTCCAACGAGCCCCAGTCGCAAGAACATTTGCTGCAATTGAGTAACGGAAGTCAAATGGCCGCGCTCTACAAATATCCGGGAGCGAAAATTCAGCTTCTTGAATTTGATCGGCCGATCGCCGCTCCAGCTTGCTTACAGTGATTTCTGCGCTTCGCGCCAGGCGGCAATCCCGCCGGCCAGGCTGCGCACATCCGAGAACCCCATATCCATAAGCGTTTTCGCGGCCAATGTCGAACGGCCTCCGGTTCCGCAATACAGGATGATCTGTCGGTCCGGCTTCAATTCAGGGATATGCAATTCACTGTCCGAATCCGCATAGAATTCGAGAAAACCCCGACTTGCATGAATAGCCCCGGGTATGGAACCACTATCCTCCCACTCCTGCGTCTCCCGAATATCCACGAGGAGGGCATCATTGTACTCCATATGATCATCGAGATCTCTCACGGATACCGTCTCGATTAAGGAATTTGCCTGAGCGAGCAGGTCTTTAAATCCCATTTTCAACATTGATCCATCCTTTGTCCCTCATTCGTTCCAAATTTTGCAATCTGTTCAATCCGGCCGATACATGAACTGTGGTCAGGCGCAATTACGGCACCTCGAAGCATGAGGCACAGCCTCAAGTCGTTCAGTGGATATCGGTTGTTCGCAGGACACACAGATTCCATAGGTTCCATTTGCAATTCGATCAAGGGCCACCTGGATCATCTGAATTTCCT
>JBPCWG010000290.1:0-4627 GCA_051009705.1 Methyloligellaceae bacterium
ACAAAAACGTTGAGGCCAACTGGTGGCGTGATGAGACCGACTTCGACGACGATCAAGCTGATAATCCCGAACCACAGTTTCTGCTCCTCAGGATCCATGCCAAAATCCAGTCCGGCGACAATAGGCCAGAAAATTGGGACTGTCAGAAGAATCATCGACAGGGAATCCATGACAAATCCGAGCAGAATATAAAGAATGATCATACCCAGCAGGATCACGTGGGGCGACAGATTCGAATTCTGAAAATAGTCGGCCGCCGTAATCGGCAATTGTGAGAAACCGAGAAAGGCGTTGAAAATTGCCGCACCGAGTAGAATCAAAAAGATCATCGCCGTGGTTTCGGCAGTGCCCAGGATCGCATCTATAAACCCTTGCAGGCGCATGCCACCCTTGGTGATCGCGATCAGGAATGTCCCCACGGAGCCGACGCCGGCACCTTCGGTCGGTGTAAAAAATCCGGCATATATTCCGCCCATAACCAGGATGAAGATCACGATCACCGGCCAGATTTCATAGAGGGCTTTCCAGCGCTCCAGATAGGGCTGCCGTTCTCCGGCGGGGCCGGCTTCCGGATTGATACGCACCGTAATGGCAATGGCCAGCATATATCCAAGGGCGGCAAGAATGCCGGGGAGAAAGGCCGCCTGAAAAAGGGTCGCCACATTGGCTTCCACCATAACTGCATAGATAATGAGAACGACGGAAGGCGGAATAAGGATTCCCAGTGTACCCCCGGCGGCCAGGGCACCTGTTGCCAGGGAACCGGAATAATTGTAGCGGCGCAGCTCCGGAAGCGCCACCTGTCCCATGGTTGCGGCGGTGGCCAGTGAGGAACCGGTTATCGCCCCAAACCCGGCGCAGCCGCCAACGGCAGCCATGGCTATGCCGCCGCGATGATGTCCGAGCCAGACATTGGCGGCCTTGAACAAGGCCTGACTTAAGCCGGCCTTGGCCGCGAATTGTCCCATGAGAATAAAAAGAGGAACAACCGAAAGATCAAAGGCGGAAAAACGCCAATAAGGTTCGGTCTTCAGGTAGCTGAACAGTGCAGGGATACCGGCGATACTGACGTAGCCGACAATTCCGACAGTCAGCATGGCGATGCCGATCGGGATTCTTACTGCAAGCAATAGCAGAAGGACAACAAAGCCGATTATGCCAATTTCGAGCCCTGTCATTTGAGAGACTCGATGTCTGCACCACCAGCCTCTTCAATCTTACCGGCCCGCATTTCATTGAAGCTTCTTGAAATCGTATACAAGGTGACGAGGGTTAAAAAGCCGAGGAACAGGATGGATATCGGGAATGTCGTCCACCGCGGAAAATTGATGGTCATTGATTTTTCAGAATATTGATACATCTCCATACCGCCGAAAATCATCCGCCAGGTCAACAGAGCCGCAATTCCGGTATAGAGGATTGTGCCGATCATGTCGAAAAACGCCTTGGCGCGGTCTGGGGCACGGGTCATGAAAAAGTCGACGAGTACATTGCCACGAACCATCTGGCAATAAGGGAGTATAGCGAATATTGCGATACCGGTACCGATGGATATCAGTTCGAAATCACCGGGGATCGGACTCTGGAAGAATGAACGACCAACAACGCTCACTGTCGTCAGTATTGCGAGAATGAAGAGGAGTGTTCCGCCGAATATCGCCAGCAGCCTGGCTAAGCTGTACAAAATCCGGCCCACCTTCGAGGCGGGCCGGTTATGGCTGGTGGAATTTTCAGCCATTTGTGTTTCCCTTAACCGTCATAAATCAAAATATACGGCTCATTCTATTTCGCATATTTCGCAATCATCGCACGGGCGTCTTTCAAGAGAGTGTCACCGTCAATATTGTTCTTTTTCATCTCATCGATCCAGCGGGCATATACCGGCTGAGCCGCATCTTTTATTTTTTGCGTTTCTTCCGGTGAGATGGTGATGAACTCGTTCTTTTTCTTTGACTCAACAACCTTTCGCCCCGGGGTTTCGATATCAACCCAGTTTTGTCCGGCCCATTTGGCGATGTTACGACCAGAGTTATTGTCGATGACTTTTTTCAGATCATCCGGAAGCTTGGCATAGGAATTTTTGTTCATCAGAAAAGTGAAAACATTGGTTCCTAAACGCTTTTGGTTTCCTGAGAGTTCAGAAAAATACTTGACGAGGTCAGGTGTTTTCACGGCAGGTGCTATTTCATAGGGAAGTGTCACCCCATCAATAACGCCTTTGGAAAGTGCCTGAGGAATTTGCGGTAAGGGAAGGCCGATACCTGTTGCCCCGAGGGCTTCGAGAAGCCAGACACCACCACGTGACGCTGCACGAAGTTTCTGGCCTTTGACATCCGCCAGTGTACGAACGGGTTTACGCGACTGGAACAGGAAACCCTGATGCACATGAATCAGAAGTGGGTGATAGTCCTTGAGGTCCGGGCCAAGATGTTTTTCCTGAAAATCCTGAAGTGCAAGGGTTGTCGAAAGGGCATCGATGTGCACGAACGGCAGCTCGAACGGTTCGACACGGGGCATGCGACCGGGAGTAAACCCGGGTAGCGCCCAGACAATATCAACGACACCATCTCTGACCTGGTCCAGAAGTTGCGGGGCTTTACCGCCGAGTTGCATGGCCCAGAATGGCTGGATTTTCAGTTTGCCTTTTGATTCCTCTTCAACTTTTTTAGCCCAGGGAATGAGAAAAGTCTTAGCTGGATTGGCAACTGGTGGAATAAATGTATGCATCCGCAGCGTTACAGTCTGTGCCGAAACCGTTGGTGCATGTCCCACCATGAGGGCGCCGAGAGCGAGCACGCCTAAGAGAAACTTTGTTCGGGTCATTTGGTAATTTTCCTCCATCAAAATTTTGTTAGTTAGTTTTGCCATATCAAACTGCATTTTGTAAGATCTGGGGCCATAATATTTCGAACTTTATGATTAACCCAAAGGCAATAGTTAAGTCTAGCAGCGTTTGCCGCAAAACTTTGTTCCTTTTAACTTTTTTGGATCTATGGCCGCTCTTTGCAGGCTGGTGAAGATGGATTGAGCAATCTGTTGGCTTTCGATGGAGGTTTTAAAATTATTCCTTTATGCCTTTTTGTGTTCGTGTCACATTTTATGGTGCTGTTTATCAATTGTCGTTTGATGATCCCTGTATCGTTTTTTGTTTGAAACCAATACGGAGCTTGCCTGAATTAGAGAGCAAGACGCAAACATGGCAAATCAAGAGACATCAAAATATTAAAGTACAATGAAACCGAGAAACCAAAAAAGCGGAATCCGATGAAATTCTATACCTATTGGCGAAGTACCGCAGCTTACCGCGTTCGAATTGGATTAAAACTGAAGGGAATACAGGTGTCGGATTATTCCATTCACCTTACCCGCGATGGCGGTGACCAGTTCAAAAACGACTATGCACAGATCAATCCCACGTCTCTGGTTCCTTCCCTGGAACTTGATGATGGACGGGTTTTGATACAATCTCTCGCCATTCTTGATTATTTGGAAGAAACCTTTCCCAGTCCTCCGCTGTTGCCAGGGGAACCTTTTGACAGGGCTCAGGTTAGGGCGGCGGCACAGATCATTGCCTGCGATATTCATCCCATAAATAATTTACGTATTGGCCAGTATTTAAAATCCGATCATGGACAGTCCCAGGACGATGTCGTGCGCTGGATGTGTCACTGGATGGATCTTGGCCTCGCTTCATTCGAGAAAGTTATATTGCCGGACACAAAATTCTGTTTCGGCGATACACCCGGTCTTGCCGATATTTGTCTCGTGGCACAACTCTATAATGCCCACCGTTGGGGAGCCGCCGTCGATAAACTTCCGCACCTGTTGCAAATTGAAAAATGCTGTCTGGAGATCCCCGCATTTGCGGAATCGGTTCCTGAACTTCAGCCTGATAGTGAAAAGGTTTGATCTGGAATAACGAACACATCGAGAAGTTGGTTCGCAAATGGGTGACGAAAATCCAGTTGAAATCATTCAATCACTGACAGACTGGTTGTTGTCCGAAGCGCGGCTGCTAGACGATACGTCGGCTCTGGATCAGGCAATTGTCGATAAGATCAATGGGGCCGGGATTCCCCTCTCCAGATACACAACGGGTGTGCCGAGCCTGCATCCGCAAGTTAATAGCTTCTCGACCCTATGGGAAAAAGGGAAGGGACTAAGCTTTCGGGAATATCGTCAGGATCCGGACTTGCCCATGCCACGCAACAGCCCGATTTTTGTCGCCTATGACACGGGCCGTTCGCAACGTTTTCATCTCGAGGAAATTGATCTGGAAGGGGAATACGAGCTCCTCCGTGAGTTCAGGAAAAATGGCCTGACGGACTATATTGTTCTGGCGCTGCCCTTTTCCGACGGCTCTTTCAAGGCAATGAGTTTTGCAACGGATCGCCCGGGTGGATTCAGTCCGAGCGACCTTGAAATTCTTTATGGCCTGCGCCTGCCCTTGGCGACAACAATCGAAGTCCGCTATCTGCGCCATCTGGCCAATTTGCTGATGGAAACCTATGTCGGTCATGTTGCGGGCCGACGTGTATTGAACGGCGAAATCAAGCGTGGGTCGGGGGAGAACATTCAGGCAGTCATCTGGTTCTGTGATCTCAAGGGGTTCACGAACCTTTCTGAG
>JBPCWG010000291.1:0-8473 GCA_051009705.1 Methyloligellaceae bacterium
GCCCCGATCTGGCCGACGCCGGCCTCCTTGTGGGCAATGCCGGTGTTTACTGTTGGCAGGATTCCCGTATCGACGACTTTCCTGACATCGATTCCCGCAGCGCTGGGTGCAAAATCGAGGCTGGGCAGGGTGAACTGGCTGTTTGCGCCTATAGTGATATGATTCATGGCAAGACTTTGCGATAGAGCGTCCGCCGGTGAACCGCCGACGAACTGCACAATCGCCGGCGAAGCGGCCATGGCAAAGCCCCCGAGGCCGGCAGTTTCCGTTATCGCGCTGTCGCCAATATCCGCTGCCGCGTCAGCCCGGCTATAGCCTGGAAAAAACAAGCCGTCGACAACAGGGGCTGGTGACGTAAACCATAGGTCCGGAAGTCCGCTTACGCGTACGCCGAACATAACGCCGTTGCGGGCCATTGCGGTGACCATGGAACTGCCGGCAACTCCATGGGCCGCATCGAGCATGCATTTGGAGGCCGGCATGGAAAGATTGAGAAAAAAGTGATCATTCCCGGCAATGAAAGACACCATATCCTTGATGTCACTTTGTGGGGCATCAGAATCGAGCGCGCCGACAATGAGTTTTTTTATCAGCAGGGACGACCCCGCCGCATTCCGGTTGTGGACTTCATCTCCCATGTGCAGCGCCTGGGCAATCAGGGGTTTCAGCTCGATCGCTCCGGTTTTCTCCAGCGTTTTGGCCAGTGTCGGGGCCAGGACGTTCTCCATCCACTTGAGTCGATCGAGAACATCGTCACTGTTGGCGCCAAAACGCAGCACTTTTCCTAAACCTTCGTTCAGGGTGCAGTACGCGTTGTTTCCGTGCTCTGAATTCGTTACCTTCCATACGGGCATGGACGGGCTAATAACACCGGCCATCGGTCCGACTGCATTGTGATGATGGCAGGAATCGAAGATGATCGCGCCGCTTGCGGCCAGTTGTTCAGCCTCAATGAGATTTTGCGCCCAGCCTTCGTATACGGTGGCTCCCAGAATGGCTCCTTTCATGGGCCCGCACATGTCCTCCCACGCAACCGGAGCCCCGGCATGCAGGATGATCCGGTCATCCATATCCGGAATGTCGTCACGTGCCCGTCCGATACCGTCGACAACTGGGTTGGCGTCATGGTAACGGTCGAAGGCAACTTTGTTCGCGGCTTCAACGATCGGATTATTGACCAGCGCTGCCAGGGCTTTTCCCATATCGGCGTCACCCCGGGCCGGCGGTTGCCAGTCAATATGAGTTGATGAGCCGCCGGCGGTTTCGATATTCTCAGAAAAAAATTCGACGCCGACATTCGCAACATTTAAGGGATCACTTGGCAGATCTGGCATTATTTAATCCTCCCCATTAGGTGCGCCGACTCTCGCATCCTGCAGGGCCTGCACGATAGAAACTGCGCGCCTGGTTGCGGCCGCATTGTGATCTTCCACGATCACGTTCACTTGCTCCAGCATTTGAATTTGTCCGCGTAGATTTTGCGGGTCCTGATCTGTACCGCATACAAAACCTACAAAGATTATGTCACGATTGTCACGCCCGGCAATTTCCCGGGCGGACCGGATCGAAGTACACATTTCCGCCGCCGGGTCCGGATGTGCGCCATATCCGAGCACAAGATCAAACAGGATCAGTGCCGTAGTCGGATCGCCGGCTTCCTGCAGAATTCGTTCATGGCGTGTACGATGATCGATCATAGGGTGGGGGCGACCCCGGGTAAATTCATCATCCCCCAGATCTATGACCGTGTGTTCCCTGCTCAGGTCCGAACTTGCAAGCTTGGATTCATTGTCCAGGGGGGTCGGTGACCAGACGTTCCCCAGTGATTCCCGAAGGATAATCTGGGCTTCATAGCAAAACGTACCGCCGCTATAGACACCCCGGATATATTTTTGCCCGGGTCGGATAGGGCTCAGATCTGTTCCTGATTTGTTGTCTGCTGCGGGCGTCTCGTATCCGGCCGTTGACATTTTCAGCGCCAGTTCCGCGGCATCAGCAAGAGAGGCCGCAAAATGTAAGTTATCATCTCCGGAGTGTTTCCCCGAGCCGAGGAAACAGACGATGACCGGTTTGCCGGTGTTTTCGGCTGTCTCGATAACTTTGCGGGCTACATCTTCCGAAGGTGGCTTTGAAATGATGACGATGATTTCTGTCATCTTGTCTGCCGCCAGGGCTTTGATACCCTGTATCATGGAAATTCCGCCAATTTCGGGGCTCAGGTCTCGCCCACCAGTGCCCAGAGCGTGAGATATTCCGCTGCCGCCCTGGGAGATGAGACAGGTGACTTGTTGCAGTCCGGTGCCTGACGCGGCGACGAGACCGATATTCCCTTTATTTACCACATTGGCGAATCCAAGGGGGACACCCGAGAGGATCGTCGAACCGCAATCAGGTCCCATCATGAACAGGTCCTTTTCAAGGGCGATTTGCTTGAGGCGGCGCTCATCGGCGAAGGAGACATTGTCGCTGAAGATCATTGTATCCAGTCCGAGATTTAGCGCTTTCTCAGCTTCCGCTGCTGCGAATTGACCGGGACAGCTGATCAGGGCGAAATTCAGATCATTTTGTTCGGTGACGCCCATCTGCAGGCTTTTGGGATGGCGGTTTTGAGATTCAGCCGCCACTGCGGAAGCGCTTCTCGATTTGTTTAGCCGGTCCTGCGCCATTTTCAGGGCGTCATCTGCTGCCTGTTCATTTTCCGCACAAACAGCCACGAGCAAGTCAGTGGGACGCGCCTGAAAATCTTTGTCGATCAATTCTGCAGCAACGGCAACTTCAAGGTTCGCAGGTGTGGACATGACGGCCGTAGCCTGAAAAATTCCTGGTGCCGACTCGATCTCTGAAGACAATCTCATCAATGTGATACTGTCGGCGTATGTGTTTTTTTGCGTAATATATTTTTTGAGCATCGGAGATTGGTTTCGATCGGGTTTGAAGGCGATGCAATATTTTTGCGCGCAGTTGCCCTTCGATGACTTGCCCGCAACTAATTTTGACCTATCACAACGGAACCATCGCTTCTTTCTGAAAGACCTGTGTAAGAGACTTTAGTTAACTGGGATAAGGCTGAATTCGCCGAATACGAACTATCCGATCCGGCGAATTCATTCTCAATAATTGAGGTGGAGACGCTTATTTTAGAGCCTTGTCTGTAATCATGTGCGTCCAAGCTCCTTTTGGTTCTTTGGATATGACGGGATCTGAACCCGATGACAGTAGTGTTTTCACAGTACGTTTGTAATCTGCTTCTGCCAATGTTCCATTAGAACCTGCAGTCAGTTTAGCGATTTCACCCATCATGCGTTTCTGGTGTTTCTCCGTTTGTGCACCTGTGGCATCGTTTTCGAGCACGATACCGGCTGCCTCATCCGGATTGGCCTCCGCATATTTCCAACCTTTCATCGAAGCGCGGACAAAACGGACCATTTTTTCTACGAATTTTGAATCTTTGAGCTTGTCCTCATGAACGTAAATGCCATCTTCGAGTGTCGCAACACCCTGATCCTCGTATTTAAAAACGACCAAATCTTTTGCCGGAATCCCTGCGTCGATTATCTGCCAGTATTCATTATAAGTCATTGTGGAGACACAGTCCGCCTGCTTTTGTAAGATTGGATCAACATTAAAACCCTGTTTCAATACCTTCACACCGTTCGCCGAACCATCGGTTTTAATGCCGAGCTTACTCATCCACGATAAAAACGGATATTCATTTCCGAAGAACCACACCCCAAGAGTCTTGCCTTTGAAATCTGTTGGGGATTTAATTCCGGAATCCTTGCGGCAGGTAAGCATCATACCTGAAGATTTGAACGGCTGAGCAATATTGACGATTGGCAGTCCTTTTTCGCGGGTCGCGAGAGCTGATGGCATCCAATCAAGGATTACGTCAGCGCCACCTCCGGCAAGAACCTGGGCTGGTGCGATGTCGGGACCCCCGGGTTTTATCTCAACATCAAGATTTTCTTCTTTATAGAAGCCTTTTTCATTGGCTACATAATAGCCGGCAAATTGGGCCTGTGTTACCCATTTCAATTGCAGAGTCACCTTGTCTGCTGCCCATGACTGGACAGTGCTTATCGCAAGAATGCCAACAGACAAAAGCAAAGAAATTATTTTCATATCGCTATCTCCTTGTTAAGTCCGGCCGGATCGTATGGACGGATGCCAAAACGTGACGGCACGTTCAATCAGAGCGATGCCGCCATAAAATGTGGAGCCTGCAAGTGCGGCTACCGCTATCTCGGCCCAAACCATATCGACATTCATACGTCCCACCTCCGTCGAGATGCGGAAGCCCATGCCGACAATAGGCGTGCCAAAGAATTCAGCCACAATAGCACCAATAAGCGCCAAGGTGGAGTTGATCTTGAGAGCATTAAAGATAAAAGGAGCGGCAGTTGGCAAACGCAGCTTAATCAGCGTCTGCCACCAGGAACTGGCATATGTGCGCATAAGATCACGTTCCATTTGGTTAGCTGCAGCAAGCCCCTGGATCGTATTCACCAACATGGGGAAGAACGTCATTATCACGACTACAGCTGCTTTCGAATGCCAATCGAAACCGAACCACATGACCATAATTGGTGCGACACCGATAATTGGTAGAGCGGATACAAAATTGCCAAGAGGCAGCAATGCGTTTTGCAGGAAAGTTGATCGGTCAATTGCAAGGGCAACAACGAAGCCGGAGCCGCATCCAAGAATATAGCCCGCGAGTACCGCCTTCAATATCGTTTGCTTGAAGTCAACCCAAAGAATGGGAATTGAAATGATAATGCGTTCCCAGATGGCGGTAGGAGGTGGAAGAAGTACTTGAGGGACTTCGAAACCTCGGGTAATTCCCTCCCACAGCACCAGAAGTGTAATTCCAAATATAACAGGTACCCCGAGGTTTATCGCTCTTGCCATGAACGGATTGGTGCTTGTATCTATGGATACCAGCCGCTGGTTCAACCACCATGTGAATGCCCAAAACAAGACGACGCCAATCACTAAGCTCATAGCAGGGCCCCTTCCTGTTTTTCTCCCATTCGCCGGAGTACATATGAATGAGCAAAACCTACCAGCATGACCAGAATCGCAGCGAGTGTTGCAGCCATAAAAAGGGCTGACCATATTTGGATGGTTTGCCCATAGTAAGATCCGGCCAACAGACGAGCTCCAAGACCGGCCACGGCTCCAGTGGGCAATTCTCCAACAATCGCACCCACTAAAGAGATTGCGATCGCAACTTTCAAAGATGTAAACAGATAGGGCATCGATGCCGGCCAGCGCAGCTTCCAGAACGTCTGCCAAGTCGATGCATTGTAGGTATACATCAAATCGAGCTGGGCACTGTCAGGGGCACGCAAGCCTTTCACCATTCCAACCACAACAGGAAAAAATGAAAGATAAGTGGAGATAAGTGCTTTCGGCAGCAGTCCGGAGATTCCGACAGCATTGAGGACAACAATTATCATGGGCGCTATTGCCAGGATCGGAATCGTCTGAGAAGTAATGACCCATGGCATTACCGAAATATTCATGGCTCGACTGTGGACGATGCCAATCGCCAAAGTTATTCCGAGAATTGTTCCAATAAGGAAACCAAGAAGTGTCGCTGACAGCGTTATCCAGGAATGAAAAATAAGAGATCGTTTTGATGTAATTTTCTTCTTTACTGTTGTGTTGTAAATTTCCTGAACCACCTGATGCGGTGCCGGAATGACCGGTCGATTTTGCGCCCAGGTCTTCGAAACAAGTTCAGTAAAGCTTAGTTCATGTCCGCCACGTGCAGCTTTGTCTTGCTCGAAAGGTGCATTCATCCAAACTGCCGCGGCATACCAAACGATGACAAGCGTTGCGAGTACAGTAATGATGGGAACTGTTTTACCCTGCCTACTCGTCATAAGAATGACCTGCTCTAAGTCCCTCGCGAACACGATGTGCGATTTTTAGAAATTCGGGAGTCTCGCGAACATCCAGGGGTCGCTCTTTTGGCAAGGTGGATTCGATCACATCTGCAACTCTGCCGGGACGGGGTGACATAACAACTATTTTTGTCGAGAGATAAACCGCTTCTGGAATAGAGTGGGTCACGAAACAGATCGTCTTGTTGGTTTGCGCCCAGAGTTTTAACAATTGCTCGTTGAGGTGATCTCGGACGATCTCATCAAGTGCTCCAAACGGCTCATCCATCAGTAAAAGATCTGCGTCAAACGCTAGGGCACGGGCAATGGATACTCGCTGCTGCATGCCGCCAGAAAGCTGCCAGGGGTATTTTTTCTCAAATCCTGTGAGGTTAACCAAGGCAAGCGTTCGTTTAACTCGCTCGTTGGCATCAGCCTTTTCGTAACCCATAATTTCGAGTGGTAACCCTACATTTCTCTCAATTGTCCGCCAGGGGTAAAGCGAAGCTGATTGAAAAACATAACCATATGCGCGAGCACGACGCGCCTCATCCGCGCTCATGCCGTTGATCGATATTTCCCCGCTGGTAGGGCGTTCCAAATCTGCGATAACCCGTAAGAATGTCGTCTTTCCACAACCGGATGGCCCGATGAGTGAGACAAACTCGCCTTTTTCAATAGTCAGATCAATATTGGCAAGAGCATGTACGGGGCCATCGTTTGTAACAAAAGTGAGCGAGAGATTGCTTGCTGAAACGACTGACTCAACCATGTGAAGCTTATCAAACCCCACTTGCAGGGATGCCCGTTCGCTGGACTTTGCGCGGGGCGGTGACCTCTTTCCATTTGGACAGAGACTTGTGGACAGTTTGGAAAGAGTCGCGGGAGATATACTTGCCGCTGCCAATCTTATTCTTCATTGTATTTTCCTCAACGGCAACGTGACCACGCGTGAGCGTAAACCGTGGCAAGCCTTTGACATGTTTGCCTTCAAATACGTTGTAGTCAATACTGCTTTGTTGTGTAGAGGCGGATATGGTTTTTTCTCGCGAAGGGTCCCAGACAACTAAATCAGCATCCGCGCCAATCAACACGGCTCCTTTTTTGGGGTAAATATTAAGAATTTTGGCGATATTGGTGGATGTTACCGCGACGAATTCGTTCATGGTTATACGCCCGGTGCTAACACCATGAGTCCACAACATGGGCATTCGGTCCTCAAGGCCACCTGTTCCGTTGGGAATTTTTGTAAAATCATTGATGCCATTGCGTTTTTGCTCGGTTGTGAATGCGCAGTGATCGGTTGCGACGACTTGAAGGCTGCCGGACTGCAGTCCAGCCCACAGTGAATCCTGATGGTTCTTATTGCGGAACGGAGGAGACATGACACGTCGGGCCGCATGGTCCCAATCTTCGTGTGCGTATTCTTGCTCATCAAGTGTCAGATGTTGAATTAAGGGTTCACCGTAGACACGCATACCTTTTTGACGGGCCCGCCGGATTGCCTCGTGCGACTGCTCGCAAGATGTGTGTACGACATAAAGGGGGACACCTGCCATATCTGCAATCATGATTGCACGGTTGGTGGCTTCTCCTTCCACTTCTGGCGGACGAGAATAGGCGTGCGCTTCCGGTCCGTTATTGCCTTCTTCCATGAGTTTTGACTGGAGATGGGCGACAACATCGCCATTTTCTGCATGTACCAACGGCAATGCGCCAAGTGCTGCACACCGCTGAAATGATGAATACATTTCATCATCATCGACCATGAGCGCACCTTTGTAAGCCATGAAATGCTTGAAAGTGTTTATTCCATGTTTGTTGACTACGGTTTCCATTTCATCGAAGACCTGTTCGCCCCACCAGGTAATGGCCATATGAAAAGAATAGTCGCAGTTAGCGCGGGTTGATTTGTTGTCCCACATTTGAATGGCTTCCAACAAAGACTGTCCTGGAGACGGGAGCGCGAAGTCGACGACCATGGTGGTCCCGCCAGACAGGGCGGCACGGGTACCAGATTCAAAGTCATCTGTTGAGTAGGTCCCCATAAAGGGCATTTCAAGATGCGTGTGTGGATCAATTCCCCCTGGCATTACATAGCATCCAGTTGCGTCCAACTCGGTCTCACCTGACAGATTGGGGCCAATGTCGGATATTGTGCCGTCTTCAATTCTGACGTCAGCCTTGTAAGTGAGGTCTGCGGTAACAATTGTGCCATTTTTGATGATTGTGGACATCGTTCACTTCCTCTCTATGTGTCGATCACCGCCGTCTCGACGACAGCATGGAACAAGACATTGGCCCCAGCGGTGCTCCATTCCTTGGTAATGTTTTCTGCTTCGTTATGGGAGAGTCCGTCTTCACACGGACACATCACCATGGCCGTCGGAGCGACCCGGTTTATCCAACAGGCGTCATGACCAGCACCAGAAATAATATCCATGTAAGAGTAACCTAGTCTTTCGGCAGCGTTTCGCACATATTTCACACACTCATCATCAAATGCAGGGGGATCAAATGAACCGACAATTTCACATTCGAACGAGACTTCTAGATTTTTACAAAGCATCGGGGCTTTCATC
>JBPCWG010000292.1:0-2597 GCA_051009705.1 Methyloligellaceae bacterium
AAAAAATTGATCTATCTCAAGGTCCCATGTCTCTCGATTTGCAATTATCAGATGCACACCGCCAGCGAAGGAGTTTTTCCAATGCAAGCCGCCAATGTTATGACAACCGAAGTCATCAGTATCAGACCTGAAACCACAGTTCAGGAAATCGCCAATTTGTTGCTTAATAAAAGGATTAGCGCGGTTCCTGTGGTCGATGAGAAGGAGCAATTACTGGGGATCGTCAGTGAGGGTGATCTCATCAGACGCGTAGAAAGCGATACCGAGGTAAGGTCTTCCTGGTGGCTGAAGGCGCTGACTTCCACACAGAAAAAGGCGCGAGATTATGTAAAATCTCATGGCAGAAAAGCAAGCGATGTCATGACATCGAATGTGATCACAATCAGTGAGGAAACGCCTTTGCATGAAATCGCGAGAATTCTCGAGCAGAAACATATTAAACGCGTTCCCGTAACAAGGGATGAAAAACTGGTAGGCATTGTAAGTCGTGCCAATTTGCTCCACGGACTCGTTGCCGGTGGAAAAGACCTCTCAACGACCTCTTCTTCCGAAGATCAGACAATTAGAGATACTCTGATGGACACGCTGTTCAACGAAATCGGGTTGCAAACGATAAATGTGGTTGTCCAGAACGGGGAAGTCGAGATGTGGGGAATTGTCAATTCCGAGGTCGAGATTAAGGCGGCGCAGATCGCAGCGGAAAATCTTTCGGGTGTCAGCAAGGTAGAAAACAATCTGACGGAATCAGCAGCGATTAAGTATGAGGGACTATAGATAGATCTGTTTTTCGGATCGGAATAGATTGCACACTGGCTGGTTCAATCAGGTTGTACCGGCAGGTTAGGAAGTGTGTCAACTTGAATGCCGGGATTTAATGCAGGCATCCCGTCGCCTGATCTAACGCACTACCTGTTTGTCGATAAAATAATTCGGCTGCGCGAGTCCGGTTCTGTCAATCCGATAATTATTCCGGGCTCTTAATCTGTTCTTTTTGTAATTCTCTCTCAACAAACTTGTCCAGAACAGATTGTCCTGGCCGATTTGACAGAGCGAAGATTACCCAATGGGCGGCGAGGCCAATTCCCCAGCCTAGCAGAGGCCAGATAAACCAAATGTTCTGGCGATCTATGGCTAAATTCAGGATGATCAGGAAAATATTCACGCCCAGGAAGACGGCGGCATGAATATACAGTCCAAATTTTGCAACTGCCCGTTTGCGGGCCTGTTCGTAAGTCGACATGACAGGTTTGTTCCTCCAATTAATAGGACAAATATAATCAATGGTTCTTTAACGACCGGCAGCGCCCAGCATTTCGATTTTTTTCAGCCAGGACTTGCGCTTTCCATCCGAAACCGCGGCTACCATTCCCAGGATTGTTTCACGCACCGGAGAGATCCCACAAAACTTAAGAATATTTCTCTCCAGGCTCTTCAGACTGTGTGCTGCGAAGTACCAGCGATAAACAAACGCAGGCATTCCCATTGTTACAATGATCCGCGCTGAACGTCCCTTCAATAGCTTTTCCGGCCAGCCTCTGGAACTGGCTCCAAAACCAAATCCCGGTCTGAAAACCTGTTCCAGTAAGGCTTTCAGTAAAGCTGGCATGGTGCCGAGCCACAACGGATATACAATGACGATGTGTTTCGCCCATCTGATTTGATCCTGAGCATCCAGAATTGTTTCAGTCAAAACCTCCCCTTCAAATTCTGCTTCTGAACGTAATAAGGGAAACGTTATATTGGCCACTTCGATTCGCCTTGTATCATGTCCGGCTACGCAAGCTCCCTTTTCATAAGCCGAGACGATGGCCCTGCAGAACCTTTTGTCCGATGCATCAGGATGGCCATCAATCAGCAATATGTTCATTCTGAACTCGCGAATAGTTTGTTTATGTAATTGATTATCGTATTAAACACATCGTAGTTTTGATGCATATCAATTCATATGCGTTTGCTGCGGAACCGGCATGGGAAGCACTGGGTCATGGAACGCGTACAGGGGATAGCAGGGACGTCAGGCTCAAGAGTCGTGGGAAAACCAATTATTTCAATTGAATTATTTGTTTCCAGAATTCTCGGTTTATTTGATTTGAATCAAGGGCTCTCGCCCGCTCGCATTTTATTCTGAATATCTACTAGGAGGTGAGAACGTCCAAATGATTACACTAGAGGATTGCCTTGCCATGTGCGGACTGGAAGAAGAGCATATTCTGGCGATTGCCGAGCATGAGCATATTCCTGAGATTGCCGCAGCAGCTCTGGCCAACTACCTGCTTCACCAGGAAAAGGGCGCTGAAAAAATTCGTGCCATGATCGTTGACGATATTCAAAATGCCTATCGGCGAAATGATTTCAGACATATGCAGGAGTTGATGATGGCTCTGCGACATTTTACGGCTCAGTTCCCGGAAGATGGTCAGGCCGACGACAGATAGCCGGATTTTGCATACTCGGCCTATCGCTCTGCCGTCAAAGTTGGTTTGCTTGCCAAAAGAACCGGAAAGCAGAGTGTACCAGGTTCGAGTGTTTCGGCCATATTGTAGGTTTGGAAAACTCCCCTCCATTGATTTGTATCAATCAACAGAGGTCCAATCTGC
>JBPCWG010000293.1:0-3986 GCA_051009705.1 Methyloligellaceae bacterium
TTAATATCAAGAACCGCTTTGGATTCGTGGCAATCCAAAGTCCGGATTATTCGAGACCAGACAGGAAAATTCAGGGCTAATGACCGTCGCGCGAACATATCTCGATCACAATGCCACGAGTCCCATGCGCCCCGAGGTGCGGGAGCAAATGCTTAGGGCACTGGAATGCAGTGGCAATCCTTCTTCGGTCCACACCGAAGGTCGTGCGGCGCGAGCGCTGGTGGAAGAAGCGCGGGAGAAAGTCGCGGCCCTGGTCGATGCCTCCGCCAACGAGATCATTTTCACCAGCGGTGCCACGGAAGCCAACAATATGGTGTTCTCGGCACCCTGGACGCAGGCCATTGTCACAGCCGTTGAGCATGATTCCGTTCTATCACCGGTCGAGCAAGCGGATTTTGACGTTAAGAAAATTTCGGTTGCGATCACCGGTGTCGTTTCAACCGATGAATTGTTCGCTGAAATCGATCATTCTCGACACGTCCAGAACTGTCCCAGTGCCGTTTGCCTGTCACTGCAGATGGCCAACAGTGAAACCGGAATCATGCAGCCGGTCGACCGATTGGCCGATAGCGCCAAGGAACGGGGTCTGTTCGTTCACAGTGATGCTGTTCAGGCCGCCGGCAAGGTTCCACTGAGTTTTCGAGATCTTGGTGTTGACGCCCTATCCCTGTCGGCACACAAATTCGGCGGTCCTAAAGGAATTGGGGCGCTGGTGTTGAAAACCGGGGCTAAAATTCCTTCCCTTTTAAAGGGCGGTAGTCAGGAAAATCGCAAAAGAGCTGGGACCGAGAACATCGCCGCCATTGCTGGATTCGGATGCGCGGCAGAATGCGCGCGCGCAGAATTAGACAGACAATCCGAGATTCCTAATTTGCGCGACGCACTGGAATTAAAGCTGGTGGATCGAACATCTGAATCCCGGATTATTGGCGCCGGCCAGAACCGACTGCCAAATACGAGTTGCCTTGCCTACCCTGGTAAAGTTGCGGAAACCCTGGTGATTGCACTGGATCTCGCTGGATTTGCCGTCAGTGCCGGGTCCGCCTGTTCTTCAGGGAAGATTGGTCGAAGTCATGTGCTCGAAGCCATGAATGTATCCCCCGAACTGGCAGATTCTGCCATTCGCGTCAGCATGGGATGGAATACGACGCCAGCAGAAATCGACAAATTTGTAACCGCATGGGAACAAATTGTTTTTAGAGATAAGAATGGCCGGAGGGCTGCTTGAGAATATGTCTCGGTGACATATATCTAAGAAGAGAGTTCTCACACAGTCACGGGTCCAATGTAAACGGAGAAAAACATGCCTGCTGTCCAGGAGACAATAGAACAGGTTAAGGAAATTGATGTCGATCAGTATAAATACGGTTTCACCACCGATATCGACATGGTCAAGGCTCCGAAAGGTCTCAATGAGGACATTGTCGCCTTTATTTCGAAAAAGAAGAACGAACCCGACTGGATGCTGCAGTGGCGACTGAATGCGTATCAACGCTGGTGCACTATGACGGAACCTGATTGGGCCCGGGTCCATTACCCGAAGATTGATTTCCAGGACCTGCATTTTTATGCCGCGCCGAAATCTATGGACGGACCGAAAAGTCTTGACGAGGTAGATCCGGAACTGCTTCGAACCTATGAGAAACTGGGTATTCCCCTGCGTGAACAGGAAGTGCTTGCCGGGGTCCAGGGATCGCGGGTTGCCGTGGATGCAGTGTTCGACTCCGTTTCTGTCGTAACAACTTTCAAAGAAGAACTGGCGAAAGCAGGCGTCATATTCTGTTCCATGTCCGAGGCCGTGCAAAACCATCCGGAACTCGTAAAAAAATACCTCGGCAGCGTTGTTCCGGTTACGGACAATTATTATGCAACCCTCAACTCGGCGGTGTTTTCCGATGGCTCCTTTGTTTATATCCCCGAGGGTGTGCGGTGTCCGATGGAGTTGTCGACTTATTTCCGCATTAACGAGCAGAATACCGGTCAGTTCGAGCGCACTCTGATCATTGCCGACAAGGGATCCTATGTAAGCTATCTGGAAGGATGCACGGCACCGATGCGGGATGAAAACCAACTGCACGCAGCTGTGGTCGAATTGGTTGCATTGGATGATGCGGAGATCAAATACTCCACCGTTCAGAACTGGTATCCCGGCGACAAGGAAGGCAAGGGCGGCGTCTATAATTTCGTCACCAAACGCGGGGATTGTCGTGGTCGAAATTCCAAGATTTCGTGGACCCAGGTCGAAACCGGTTCAGCGATCACCTGGAAATATCCGAGTTGTGTCCTCAGAGGCGACAACTCCATTGGTGAGTTTTATTCCATCGCTATTTCCAACGGTTTCCAGCAGGTGGATAGCGGCACAAAAATGATTCATCTCGGCAAGAATACCTCGTCCCGGATCATTTCCAAGGGTATATCTGCAGGCAAATCATCGAACACTTATCGCGGGCTTGTCTCGGCCCATCGCAAAGCCATGGGCGCGCGGAATTTTACCCAGTGCGATTCACTCCTCATCGGCAACGAGTGCGGTGCCCATACAATTCCTTATATCGAGTCGAAAAACGCTTCAGCCATGTTCGAACACGAAGCAACGACATCGAAAATCTCGGACGACCAGCTTTTTTACTGTCTGTCCCGGGGGCTGAACGAGGAAGAGGCTGTAACGTTGATTGTGAACGGCTTTGTCCGCGACGTTATCCAGCAATTGCCAATGGAATTCATGGCAGAAACACAGAAATTGATCGGCATCTCTCTTGAGGGAAGTGTCGGGTAGTGAACAACAGGCCCTCTGAGGCCGGCGTTTGAAAAGGTTTGTTATGCTTGAGATAAAGGACTTGAAGGTTGATGTCGAAGGTGAGCCGATACTGCGCGGGCTCAATTTGACAATTCCTAAAGGTGAAGTCCACGCTATCATGGGTCCGAACGGGTCCGGTAAGTCAACATTGTCTTATGTCCTGGCGGGAAAAGACGATTACGACATCAAGAGTGGCTCCATTGTTTGGGAAGGAATAGACCTCATGGAACTTGAGCCCGATGAACGGGCGGTCGCCGGGGTTTTTCTGGCATTCCAATATCCCATCGAGATTCCAGGTGTCGGAACCATGACATTTCTGCGTACGGCGGTGAATGCTTTGCGCCGGGCCAGGGATCAGGAAGAATTGACGACTCCGGAATTCATGAAACTGGTTCGGCAGAAAGCCGAAGAGTTAAACGTCTCCCAGGATATGCTCAAACGATCCCTGAATGTCGGATTTTCCGGCGGGGAAAAGAAGCGCATGGAAATTCTGCAGATGGCGCTCCTAGAACCGAAGTTTTGCATTCTCGATGAAACGGATTCCGGTCTCGACATTGACGCTTTGCGCATTGTGGCCGACGGGGTTAATGCTCTCAGGAGTCCCGAAAGGGCCTCCCTGGTCATCACCCACTATCAGCGGCTCCTGAACTATATTGTTCCTGATCAGGTGCATGTACTCTCACGGGGTCGCATTGTGCGTTCCGGCGGCAAAGAACTGGCGCTGGAGCTGGAAAAATCCGGCTATGGCGATCTCGGCGATCAGGCAGCGTAACGCGGGCAGAAACATGACTATGGTCGAATTAACAAAGACAAAGGCCGAGCAGGCTTTTGTCGATTATTACAGCCAGAAGGCGGACGCGCTTCCGGGTAATTCGGATATCGCGACTCTCAGGGATGCGGCGCTGGCGCTGTTCAGTGAACATGGTCTGCCACACAGGCGGGTCGAAGACTGGAAATATACGGATCTCAGAAATCTGGTTGAGGAGGCCTATCCGCAGGAAGACGGGAAAGGACAAGAAAGCAGCGGCGATATCGGAAAAGCGCTCAATGCGGTCGCACCCGTAGAAGGACATCGGATTGTATTCGTCAACGGGCAGTATGTGCCGGAACATTCTGATAGTTTTGAGCAGACGGATACGCTGACAATTGCACCGGTTCGCCAGCTTCTGGAAGATGCGGATAAGGAATTTGT
>JBPCWG010000294.1:0-5046 GCA_051009705.1 Methyloligellaceae bacterium
CGTGATGGCAGGGCGGTAAAAAAACATACCTAGGAAGAATATCGAAAGCATGCAGAAGGCCCGCTGTGTGGCAACAGACGCACCGGATACAAGCAGATAAAAGATGGCGCCCGTCAGGGCCAATATCGCGGCGAGGCGCCTGATTGAGATCCTCAGGGCCAGGAACGGCATCATTGCGAGTACACCCCGTACACTCCAGAAGATTGTTCCGGCCACAAGTCCCATATGAAAACCGGATATTGCGAGGATGTGTGCCAGTCCGGTGGTTCGGATTGACGTTAAAAGATCTTTTTCCAGATCTGCGCGGTTTCCCGTCATCAGGGCATCAATGAGAGCACCCGACTGAGCCGGGAGAACGTTCCGGATACGGTTCGACAAATGCTGTCGAAACCGGCTCAATTGTATTTGAAACCCTTGAGACGAATGAGAATCCAAGGTTGGTTTCAACTGCGGCGGCGCGACCGCAAAGCCCACTGCAGAGAGTCCTTCAAAATAGGCCCGTCGGGCAAAGTCAAATCCCCCCGGCACTTTTGGTCCGGGTGGGGGGAACAGCCTGGCTTTGAGTTGAATCACATCCCCGGGCCGGCTCTGATAATCATATCCGCGAATCCATAAACGCACATCAATGGGATCCCGTGACTTCAGAGTGTCAAACAAAAGAGTGTCAAACAGATTTGTATCGGTTGAGCCTGGATCCACGCTGATGCGCACACGATACGCATCATCTCCGAAATCTTCGACATTCCGAACCATACCGGTGAGAGAAATATCGCCGGTCTTTGCTAGTAAAATCGGGTGGTGAACCATCCAGATCTGTGTTTTGACTGCCAATCCTCCAAAGGCGAGGGCCACAAGGATTAGCGACAAGACATAACTCCGGAACAGTTCTGAAAGAAGAACAGCAATAGAAATCAAGAGAATGAAGACTATCCAAACATCCAGCCAACTTGGTTCGTCGCTTTGATGCATAAACAAAAGAATGCCGCCACCATAAGCGAGCGTAATCCATATGAAATAATTTTCGCTTTCCCGGCTAACAAATTCATTAAACTTCAGTTGCAGAAAATCAAATGTAATTCTAAATAATCTGTCTGTATTGAAAGAGGGAAAATTAAAAGGACCCCGCATCTCCATCCGGGGGTCGTGTGTTCGAAGTTTTCGAAACAAAACGCATCCTGGAGTTAGAACTTACCAGTGCCAGTTCCTTATGCTACATGAATTCCAATCCCGCACAACATAGTAAAGATTAGACCTAAGGGGATAGAGGAGAAATGATGCCGGAAAAAGTGGTGACGCGATTTGCCCCCTCCCCGACGGGATTTCTACATATTGGCGGCGCCCGGACTGCCCTCTTCAATTGGCTGTTTGCGCGAGCAAATGACGGCGAAATGCGCCTGCGTATCGAGGATACGGACCGGGCACGATCAACTGATGATGCCATTTCCGCAATCGTCAATGGGTTGAAATGGCTCGAACTCGACTGGGATGGAGAAACTGTATTTCAATTTGCGGGTGCGGAGCGTCACAGGGAAGTCGCTGAAATACTGCTGCAGAATAATCTGGCCTACAGATGTTACACGACGCCGGAAGAGCTCGCGGAGATGCGCGAAAAAGCCAGGGCCGAGGGACGTCCCCCCGTTTACGACGGATCCTGGCGCGATCGGGATCCCGGGGACGCACCCAAAGATATTTCGCCCGCTATTCGTCTCAAAACGCCCCGGGAAGGAGAGACGATAATCGAGGATCGTGTCCAGGGCACAGTCACTTTCAAAAATCAGGACCTTGATGATTTTATCTTGCTGCGAAGTGATGGCACTCCGACTTACATGCTGTCGGTCGTCGTTGATGATCATGACATGGGGGTTTCCCACATTATCCGTGGGGACGATCATCTGACGAACGCTGCCCGGCAATTTCAGATCTACAAAGCCATGGACTGGCACGTGCCGGTTTTTGCTCACCTTCCTCTTATCCATGGTCCCGATGGGGCAAAACTGTCCAAGCGTCACGGGGCGCTGGGGATCGAAGCTTACCGTGCCATGGGTTACTTGCCTGCAGCCCTCAGGAACTATCTCGCGCGTCTCGGCTGGAGTCACGGTGACGATGAAATCATCTCCACGGAACAACTCATCGAATGGTTTGGACTCGACGCCATTGGAAAATCTCCGGCCCGACTTGATTTTGATAAGATGGAAAGCGTGAACGGTGTCTATCTTTCGACAACACCGGATCGTGAACTCCTTCAGCGTCTGCATTCGACCATAGTTGAGTTCGAAGGCGGAGAGGATCTGAAACAGAAGCTCAACGAAGACGACTGGCAACGTATAGAAACGGCCTTTCCGATCCTCAAATCCCGCGCCAAGACCTTGGTCGATCTTATGGAACAGGCGAAGTTTATTTACCTCAGAAGACCCCTGGAAATTACATCCAAATCCCGGAAAACTTTGAAACCGGAGGCTGTCGATATGTTGAAGGAACTGTTCGAAAAACTACAGGGTCTGGAAACCTGGACGTTGGAGGAGCTTGAAGCCCAAACCAAGGAATTTGCAGACCAGTCTCAGCTCAAATTTGGACAGGTAGCGCAACCTTTGCGCGCGGCTCTGACCGGCGGTGTCGACTCACCGGGAATTTTTGACGTTCTTTTCATATTAGGAAAAGTTGAATCTCTTAATCGAATACAAGATCGACTAACTGACTAATCTTTAAGCATTTTTCTGTTTCTGAACTTGTAAATTAGTGTCTTGCCCTTGCCTGAAGCGCAATTTTAGTCTACCCATTTTACAAAATTTCTATGAATCGCATCGTGATCATACGCGCAACCCCCGGTTAGCAGCGACAAACAGTCTTTGATCAATAGATACAAGTATTTTTAGGAGCCAACATATGTCGGAAGCCGACACAAACAACGCCCAATCCAAATTGCCAGCCGCACTTACCGTTGATAATAAAAGATTTGAACTCCCGGTTTTCGGTGGTTCCATCGGACCCGACGTCATAGATATCAAGAAACTCTATGGCGACTCCGGCATGTTTACCTATGATCCCGGATTTACATCAACGGCCAGCTGTCGCTCGGACATCACCTACATTGATGGGGAAGAAGGTGTCTTGTTGTATCGCGGCTATCCGATCGACGCGATCGCTGAACAGGGTTCATTCCTGGAAACCTGCTTTCTTTTGCTGTATGGGCACCTCCCGTCCGGGAGCGAAATGGCAGAATTCAATGATCGAGTCACCTACCACACGATGTTGCATGAACAAATGAACAGGTTTTTTGCCGGTTTCCGGCGGGACGCCCACCCCATGGCCATTATGGTCGGTGTCGTTGGCGCCCTGTCCGCTTTCTACCACGATTCCACGGATATTACGGATCCCTGGCAGCGCGACGTCGCCAGTTTGCGTATGATTGCCAAAATGCCGACCATCGCTGCAATGGCTTACAAATATTCCAGCGGTCAGCCGTTCGTTTATCCCCGCAACGATCTCGACTACTCCGCCAATTTTCTTCACATGTGCTTCGCGGTCCCTTGCGAAGAATACAAGGTTGATCCCGTGCTCGCCCGGGCCATGGATCGAATTTTTATACTGCATGCGGATCACGAACAAAACGCATCAACGTCAACAGTGCGATTGGCCGGATCGTCGGGTGCCAATCCTTTTGCCTGCATTGCCGCCGGTATTGCCTGCCTGTGGGGTCCGGCCCATGGTGGAGCCAATGAAGCAGCCCTGCGCATGCTTGAGGAAATCGGATCTGCGGACCGCATTCCTGAGTACGTCAAAAAAGCTAAGGATAAAGATGATCCGTTCCGGTTGATGGGCTTTGGTCACCGCGTTTACAAAAACTACGATCCGCGTGCCAAAGTGATGCAGAAGACCGCTCACGAAGTGTTGGATGCGCTGGGAATGAAGGAAGATCCCCTTCTGGAAGTGGCGCTGGAACTGGAACGGCTGGCCCTCGAAGATCCCTACTTCATTGAAAAGAAACTCTATCCCAATATTGACTTTTATTCCGGTATCACGCTCAGAGCGCTCGGTTTCCCGCCGGACATGTTTACTGTTCTGTTTTCATTGGCACGGACCGTTGGCTGGATCGCTCAGTGGCGGGAAATGATTGAAGATCCGGAGCAACGTATCGGTCGTCCGCGGCAACTCTACACAGGCCCATCGGAACGAGATTATGTACCGATCTCCAACCGCTAAAGCCAGTTGAAGACTAGGGTTGATCTTCTGACAGAAATGACGTCACAATTTTAGCTGCCTGGACACTCGGCACCTGACCGGCGGATGTCATTTTATCCACCACACGATCCAGAGCTTTCAGCTGCACCTGCCGCTCGGGTGTATCGCTAAACAGGGGTATCAATGTTGCAGCCATGTTTTCCGGAATAACTTTTTCCTGGATAAATTCGGGAAAGACAATATCCTCCAGTATGAGATTGGCCATCGCTATGCATTCAGCTGTAATCAGCCGACGCAGGATCGGTACCATGATCTTGTCGGCTCTGTAAGCCACAATCATCGGTGTCCTTGTCAGGGAAAGTTCGAGAGTCACTGTTCCGGATACCGCTATTGCTGCTTTTGCGAGTTTGAAGGCCGCAAATTTGTTTTCCTCACCTTCAATAAAGTGAACCGGACAGGGCCAATCCCTGATCCCTTCCCGCACTAAATCTGTGACATTTTCCACAACAGGAATAATTACTTTCAATTTGTTCAGACGGTCATCGAGGATGTTAATTGTGCTGGTGAAATAATCGATGATGTGACGAACTTCATTTGTGCGGCTTCCGGGGAGAACGACCAGAACATTGTCATCGTCTGAAATATCAAGCCTCGAGGCCAGGGCCTTTGTCGAGAGACCGTCGATCCAATCCAGTTTTTCAATTATGGGATGTCCGACATAGGTCCCCGGAGGGCCTCCGAGTCGCTTGAATGCTGCGGATTCGAATGGCAGCAAATTCATGACATGATCAATATAAGACCGCATTTTTGCCGCGCGGCCCGGTCGCCAGGCCCAGACCGTAGGAGGGGCATAATTCAAGATCGGGA
>JBPCWG010000295.1:0-4410 GCA_051009705.1 Methyloligellaceae bacterium
CATCAAACAGCGGAAGATAGGATACCAGCGCTTCTAACTCGATTGAAGCAACACACACAAGAAGCCTATGCCGAATGTCAGCAAATTTATCTGAAACAGAAAATTGACCGACTTATTCTGAAAAATATCGGGATAGTGATCGCCTGTACTGTAGCCGGTTGTGTGGCTATCTGGCAGTTGAACAAGCTCTACGCTCCGATGTTGTTTGATGACGGCCTGATTGAAAGGGTTGCGGAAGTTCATACTCAAGATCAGAATTTTGGTGTGTTCGATCTGAACATCAATATTCGTGACCTGCGCAATGCAACAATCGCAAAAATGAAGCAGGCGCCTGATGCCATTGTAATGGGGGCCAGTCATTGGCAGGAAGCCCATGTCAATCTTGTCACGAACAAGAATTTCTACAATTCCCATGTTCACAGAGATTACTACGAAGACATGTTGGCCGTTGCTCAGATGTATGTACAGCACAATCGACTGCCTAAGGAAGTCATAATTGCGATCCGCGACAAGCTGTTTACACCGGTTGAGGATCGCACAGATTTTCTCTGGTATCCCGGGATCAAGTATTATCGGAAATTGGCCCGGAAACTGGGTTTGGAACCACACAGCCAATTTGAAACTTTGGAAGTTCAGACGTGGCGTGAACTTTTGTCTCTGCCTCTACTCTGGGAAAATATTAGCCGAGAGTTTATGGCGAAAGAGCTGCCCCATGCTACTGACAAAAATAAGTTTGATGGACTGGATGTGCTACTGCCCGGAGGATCAATCATCTGGTCGAGAGAACATCAGGCAACATTCACTCGAGCCCGAGCTCGGAAAGAGGCGTTGGCCTTTGCTGAGGCCAGCAAGTATGACCCACCCAAAATAGATCCGATCGGTGTCGAGTCAATCGATAGGCTATTAAATTTCCTGCAGTCGGAAGGTGTGAAGATCGTACTCGCTCATCCACCATTTAATCCGGAATTCTACGATGAGGTTGCGGGTACTCCATACATGATAGGTTTGGAAAAAATCAAGGAATTAACAAAGACATATGCGAGGAAATACAACCTACCGATTATCGGCAGCTTTGATCCCAGAGAAGTCGGCTGTGATGCAAAAATGTATATCGACGCTGAACACTCAAACGCTACATGCCTTGGTAAACTGCTCAACCAATACAACAACCTGAGTACGACGAAACAACAATCAAATTCTGTCGCACGGTTAGGAGGATAAGATGTCCTTTAGCTCATATGAATTCATACTTGTTTTCCTGCCGGCAGCCTTCCTGATTACTTATTTGGCTCACCGCATTGGTGGTTGGGATACGGCAATTCCAGTATTGGGAGTGATCTCTGTTCTGTTCTATTCGTTCTTTGGAACAGTTCTGGTTCTGGTACTGATCTTGTCAGTTCTCATTAACTACCAGATCGGAAATATGCTTATTTCCATGAATGGAAGAAAAGGATCAGGATATCTCCTGGCGTTCGGCATAATCGGCAACTTGTTTGCACTGGGATATTTCAAGTACACGAACTTTGCTATCGACATCGTCAACCAGTTCTCCGGTGGCGAATTCTCACATCTGAATATTTTACTTCCTGTAGGTGTTTCGTTTTTCACATTTATCCAGACTGGATATTTGATTGAAGCTTATGGTGGGCAGGTAAAAAAGCCGGGGTTAAGCAAGTATCTGTTGTTCGCTACCTTCTTCCCTTGTGTGACGGCTGGCCCACTCGTATTGCAAAAAGAAATATTCGAACAGCTTGACAATAGAAAAAGTCGGTTCATTGAACCTCAACGAATTATCGTTGGTCTCACTATATTCGCGATAGGACTCTTCAAGAAAGTCGTGATTGCAGATTCAATCGCTCCTTACGCTAATACAGTGTTTGATCGTGTAGCGGATGGTCAATTGGTGACAATGGCTGCGGCCTGGTTGGGGTCGTTGGCATATACGATACAACTCTATTTTGATTTTTCCGGCTATTCGGATATGGCCATAGGAATTGGTTTGATTTTTGGCTTGAAACTGCCATTGAACTTTAACTCGCCGCTGAAGGCAACGAGCATCTCTGACTTCTGGAGACGCTGGCATATGACCATGACGCGGTTTTTCACTAACTACGTTTTTTCACCTCTGGCCATGAACGGAATGAGAAGGGCCCTAGGTGATCGCTATGGCCATTTCAGAAAATATACAGTGACTGCGGGCGGGCCTGTGATTGTTACGTTTCTGGTCGCAGGTATCTGGCATGGAGCCGGATGGACGTTTGTCGTTTATGGGCTGATACACGGATTTGCCCTGGCCATCGATCACGCCTGGCGAGAGTTCAACGGAATAAAGCTGCCGAATTTCCTGGGTTGGGCACTCACGATGTCTGTTGTGGTCTCGGGACTTGTGGTATTCCGCGCGGCGGACCTGGATGTCGCCACACATATTCTTGCAACCATGTGGGGTGTAGCTCAACTTATTCCAAACACTATCGATGCCTCGATTGCTGTCTATGTTGAGTTCGACAAAAGAATGGCGGCGACTTTCATATTGTTGTTCGGAACAATCATTCTTGCGGCTCCAAACAGTCAGGAATTAATGAGAGGAATCTGGAAGCAGGACGAGCTCGACAGAAAAGAGTTTGAAGGTATGCCTATCTGGAAGCCATCTCCGATGTGGTCGATCGCGACAGCTTTGGTGTTGTTGGTCGGGATTACTTCGATGGGAGATAATTCGGCGTTCCTCTACTACCAGTTTTAATAAAGTAAAAGGACAGGGAGTCTAAAATGGTGTTAGTACAAGATTTCGAGACGGTCGTAATTGACTTGCCTCGACAGGTGAATGAAGAGATTGCGGGAGATATCGAAAAAGAGTCCGTTTTTGTATCAGTCGCGATTGAAAAAATTGTCGTCGAAGAGGGATACAAAACAGCAAAGGTCTATCTGAAAAATCCAGATGACATCGAAGAATCCATCGATAAGGCAAAAAGGTTTGTCGATGTCATGGCCAAGCATCTGACCGGCTTCGAAAGCAAAGTGTTTTTTGAAACCCATCGACAAGACTCGGGCGAATACATCCGGAACGTCAGTGAACTACTATCGGAAAAAGGCTGGATTTTTGAATACGGAATGGGCCAGGTGGCTTATTCCGGGCCAGTTCTCAAACTCTCTCAGCTTCTGAATAGAAAAGCCGGTGAAATCTATCGACGGACCTTTGATGCCCAAGACGGGCATTATCCGGCGCTGGTCGACAAAGATACACTGCACAAATGTGGTTATTTTGATTCCCATCCAAACGCCGTGACTTTCGTCGGCAATATGATTGAGGATTTCGATTCTATCGAAGCGTTCCGTCAGGCGAATTCTTGTTCGCAAGGTGCGATTATGCCGCCGCAAGATCATGTTCATATGGATGGGATGTGTCTAAATCCCGCAGCATGCTTTCCATGCTACCCAACCCTCAAAGGTAAAGTCTATGAAACCGGCGAGGCCTTCACATGGATGGGTCGTGTGTTTCGCTATGAATCCAGGAATATTCATGGTTTGGACCGGCTCTATGAATTCAGCGTTCGAGAGTTAGTATTCGTTGGTACACAAGAATATGTGTCTGAGTGCCGTGAAAAGGCATTGCCGATCGTTAAAGATCTCGCAAATACGCTGGATATCGACTGTGTCGTCGAGACCGCGACGGATCCTTTCTTTGCGACTGTTTCAATGGCCAAGAAGTTCTTTCAAGCCACCCAGGAAGTAAAGAACGAAATCAAAATTCCCGTGATTGGAAAAGATGGAGAGAGCAAGCGTATTGCTTGCGGCTCGGTCAATCTACATGGTGAATTTTTTGGTGAAAAGTTTGATATCCGGGATACAGAGGGAAATCCGGCTCACACCGGTTGTGTCGGACTGGGAATCGAACGGTGGATTCTGGCGGCGTTTACACAGCATGGATTTGATCCAATGCGTTGGCCCGAGGAAATTCGAGAAGAAATTTTTGCGTAAGTTAAAACAAAAACATAGCGGGGTGTGTCATGCAAAATCCTAATCTTTACAAGATTGTATCAAGTGTCCTCAAGATAGATGCTTGTATATTGAATGAGAGTTCTAACGCGACAAATACTGAGAATTGGGACTCACTGAAACATGTTGAGCTGATCCTGGCGGTTGAGAGCGCCTATGGCATTGGTTTCAGCATGGCTGAAATTACTGGTATGCGCAATCTAGCAGATATGCGGCGTATCCTGGTGGACAAAGGTGTCAACTTTGATGCCAGCGAAACCGTCAGGAAAGTGGCATAGCAAAAGAGAGATCGCGTAATAAATATCGATTGGTATGGTGAGTACAATGAAACAAATGAGAGCACTATTAGTTGGCTGTGCGGTTGCCGTATGCGGCATCGGACTTTTTGCCTATGAGCAGGGCGGCTTTACTTCGCAG
>JBPCWG010000296.1:0-3488 GCA_051009705.1 Methyloligellaceae bacterium
TTGTCGATTGATGGTTCCGGCCACGTTTTTCCTCTTAACGAACTGGACGGCCCGAACATGGTCCGGAACCGCCCAATTGGAAAGCTACAAGTTAAGGCGGCAATGCGCCTCGCTCTGCCTGTTTCAGTTCTTTTCGTACCAAGCCTTGGCTGGACGCCAGTCCATTTCTTCCAGGCCATTCTCGGTCATGAACTCATCGAGCAAATCGTTCTGCGCATTGAATCCCGGGCCCCATTCCCCTGAAGCAATGAACTCGCTTGTCGGATTCGGGATGCTTCGATCCGGCGGAGGCTGCCGGGTCGGCCCGCGAACGCCACTCGCACGGTCCGGAGACACCGCCATGCGCTCGGACACACCGTCCTTGGTGATGTTCCAGGTCATCATGTCCATCGCGATCGACAGCGGGCCGTCGTAGGTCGTACGAATAAGTGTCTGAAGTTCCTGATGGGCTTCTTCCATCGTATGGTAAGCGACCGCATGCCCGGGTTCGATCTCGCTCATCACCTTACCGAAAGAGGGTCCGGAGGTGTGGAACTCGCAGCAGGCCCGCCAGGCAAGCTGTGCAGGCTGGCCATAATCCTCCATAAAGAAAGTCGGGCTCGCGAACGACTCATGGATCACAAAATCCGCGTCTTTCGCGTATTCGACAAACCATTTGTTCGGCGAGGTATCGCCGCCGAAGACAAGCTTCAAGCCAGCGTATTCAATGATATAGCTGACGGGGCCGTCGCCTGCATGGATCGCCGGGATTGAGCGGACCACAATCTCGCCGTCGTCATAAATCACAGCATTCTCGGCCCGATAGTCAAACTCGTGAACTGTTATGTTTCCCGGAATTGGTGTGATCTTGAAAGCCCGAGTCTGATAATCCCAGTTGAAGGCCCGCAGAAACCCGTCAATCGCATAGGCGGTTCCCATATCTTCGGTCTGGCCGCTTGGTCCCCAAACTTCCAACGGCACAGGGCGGCCGGCTGTCCACCCGCCTGCCCACAAGGCATCCAAGTCACCCCAGTGATCTGTGTGCAGGTGGCTGATGAAGATCTTGGTCATGTACTCGGCGGGGATCATCAATGAGTTGAGGTTGCGCATTGAGCCCGAGCCGATGTCAAAAATGAACTTTTCGCCATTGCCGAATTCAAAAAGGAAGCATGCCGAAGCCTGGCCACGTCTCTGATCAGGCATTCCCGTGCCGCACGCGACAACGCGAACTTCGCCCTCTGATAGTTCCTCGGTGCCCGGGTAATAAACATAGCGATTGGGTGCGGTTCCGGTCGGGTCAGTGACCACACCGCCCGCAGCAAGTGCCGCACCAGGAAGTCGCGGCGAAAAGCTTGAAAGTAAAAAAATGCCACTCATCACTAGAGTAACCGCAAACGCAGCCACTAGAGTGAACGATCGTCGTTTGCCAGAGTTCAGATGCATAATACCCTCCAAATTCAGAACCAATATGCACCAAGCATTATTCGAATTGTACGGGGGCGTCTAGTAATACTTTGTACGACAGCGTCTAGTGAAATTCCGGCCTGCAAATCTCTTGCAGATTCTTCAGAAAATCTGGTTCAGTCCCGCCGCAACAGCGTGTCGATCATCAGATTGCGCAGCTTCCACCGCTCTTTATTCGTTAAATTGGGGAAAACCTGTCGCTCGGTTGTTACATAGGCAACAAAAACCCGGGTGCGCATTTCTAGATCATCACCCTTGAAGCCCAGCATCGCGAATAATGTCCTGTTGAGTTCAAGCCGTACCATTACTTCTTTATTGTAGGCTTTGCGCACTTTCTTGTCCCTGTGTGCCCATTGCCGGATCGCAAAATCCATATTGCCCAGATCAAGTTCGTCAACCATTTTTATCACAGCTACCAAGCCATCTCTGGGGTCCAAGTTGCTCAGTTCATCGATCGTCCTGTTCGGTTCTTGATCAAGAATATTCCAATGATCGAGGAGCGCATCGTAGAGCCCCTCGCGGTTGGTGAAATGATAATAAAAGCCACTCTTCGCAACGCTCAAACGCGCAGCCAAAACCTCTACTCTCACAGACTCTATACCGGATTCACAAAGCAGCTTGAGCGCTGCATTCAGCCAATCATCCTTTTTTACTCTTGGGCGTCTTGGGGCGCCCTTTGCATCATTCGTCTTCATCCCCGCAATATAGTTTTTCTCAACAGAGAAAGCAAAATAATAATCCGAGAACCCGATCCATGCGACGCGGATCGAGCCGCAGAAATTGAAGAAGACGAGCGATCATAGGCAGGAAAAGGTGACACGCCTCGGAATGTATTATTGAAGAGTTTCAGCCAGTTGAAGCACTAGGCTGTCTGGAGGTGCAGTTCGCGGGGCACAAACCTGCTCTCAAAAAGTAGCCCGGAATCGAGCTAGATTTTTATGTACGATTCCGTCTACTAATACAATACGTATCCGTCTACTATTGTGTGATAAAAAATTTTTCGTACTGCAAGGGGGCATTTGAAGGATGCGTGTTTTCTGCGAGGAACCGTCGGTGCCGAATTTTGTTGAACCTGGGCGAGGTCAGAAACTCTTACTGAGCGCAATTGTGGCTACATCTGCGGCCGGCTCCGCCGCGGCGGACGACTACAACAATCTGTTTCTCGGCATCGGGTATGACGATCTAAAGGACTATGATGGTCCTCGCCCATAGTTTCGATCGACTACGATTCTGGACAGGTCCGAAACTCTGATCGTCTGCGATGGCGTGTATCTGGAATGGCAACAACCGACTCCGACTTCCGGGCAGGCGTCGGCATCAGCTGCACGCGACCGTTTGGCACTGGGTCCTGGTTTGTGGAGGGCAGTTTTCTTCCCGGTGTTTTCTATCGAGATCAGGAAACCGGTGGCAGCGACGGTCTACACTTTCCAATGTTCAGAACTCAGATCGGAATTGGACGATTCATGGAAAATGGCAACTCCATTTCCGTTATACCAAGCCACCATTCAGATAGTGGTTTGGAGGAGGCCGCGGGAAGCACTGATAATTTATTGGTGCGTTACGGATTCTCCTTTTCAACACGAGGCTGCGCGGCCAGCAGTTGGCGAGGTTAGACGAGATCCGCGAGGTGCCCAGACCATAAGCGGGACTGTTCCGGAAATTTTGGGCTGGACAATTCTGTACGAAGCCGCCTACAAATACTGTACATGTCCGTCTACAATTTCGGGGTGGATTATGCGCCTTACTGCGCGGGGGATTCTGAAGATGCCTACATTCCTAAAAAGTATCTTCGGCTCTTGTTCTCGGAATGCTGGAATACGACCGACTCGTGTACAGTTCCACATTTTGAGGAAGTTCAATTTCCGCAAGGCGAATTGATGCAGACGCAATTATTATTTTAAGGGAACTCAAGATATGAAAAAGCTATCGGAACAACTGACCGAACTCTCCGCACATGCCGCGCAAATCGAAAACCGGATCGAGGTTTTCAAGGCCGAATCACAGGAAAGTCGCGATGCAAAAGTCGCAGCGCTCAAGGGCAAAGT
>JBPCWG010000297.1:0-5931 GCA_051009705.1 Methyloligellaceae bacterium
TGAGACACAACATATAAAGATTACGGAATATAAGAGCGCTCAATTCTGCCGCACTCTGCTGCCAAACCGTTGCTGTCGAAGAAAAAGGAAACTCGGCTCAATTATGATCAATTGATGATGGCACTTATGAGTCATCTTGATCACCCTTTCAAGCAACATAAAACTATAAAGTATTAAGTTCAGGATATGGTTTTTACACTTGCCATAAGAAATCTTCTACATGACCGCATTCGGTTTGCCGTAACGCTGGTCGGAATTGTATTTTCTATTGTTCTGGTGGCGGTTCAGCTCGGCCTTTACATGGGATCCGAGAGAATTATCACGGCAATGATTGATCACACCAAGGCTGATCTCTGGGTTGTCGCTTTTGGCTCCAAGAGCTTTGACAATGCGACACTGCTCGAGGGCCGGGAGAAATATCAGGTTCTGTCCACGCCGGGTGTTGAAGATGTTGTCGAAATGACTGTTGGCTATGCCAAATGGACAAAACCTGATGGCGGCAAAACCGTTGTGGTTGTCGTCGGCAGCGATTCCAGCGATCAGGTCCTTGATCCGTGGAATGTGGTCCAAGGAGAAGTCGGGAGACTGACGCTGCCTGAGAATGTTGCCATTGATAAGTCTTATTTCGATCATCTCGGCGTGGCGCAACTGGGAGAGCAGGCGCAGATCAACGGTACACGTGCCAAGATAACGACAGTCACCGACGGTATTCGATCCTTCACGACGCTGCCATACGTATTCACTTCGAAACGGCAGGCACGCATTTACATGCGCGCAAATCCGGATCAGTCGACATTTGTCCTGATCCGCCTGAGTAAGAATGCAAATATCGAACAAATTAAACAGGATATAGGCAGTAAGCTAGAAGACGCGGAAATTTTGACCACCGCAGAGTTTCGTGATCGTTCCCTGGCCCACTGGTTGTTTGCCACCGGTGCTGGCGCGGCGTTGATCGGCGGAGCCATATTGGGAATTATTGTCGGCATGGTGATCGTCGCCCAGACCCTGTATTCCAGCGCCAAAGACCATTTGCGAGAATTTGCCACGCTGAGAGCGCTCGGATCATCCTCTGTGTACATTCACAAAGTCATCATTTGGCAGGCGGTACTCAGCGCGATAATCGGCTTCATCATCGCCATCGTGATCGACCTGATCATAGTTTATCTGAGTGTTGGGACACCGCTTCCAATAGTCATGACAGCTGAACTTGCAATTGGCCTTCTGGGTCTGACGATCGTCATGTGCGTCGTTTCGGCGGTCTCTGCAATCGTTAAAGTAACACGGATAGATCCGTCAGTGGTATTTGCTCAATGACCAGCAACATAGTTTTAAAAGCAACCGGGATCGTCAAGGAACTTGGAGAAGGGGCCGGAAAGGTAACAGCCCTGAAGGGCGTCAACTTTTCGTTGTTGTCGGGTGAATTGACCCTGCTCATGGGACCGTCGGGAAGCGGAAAGACGACCTTGCTCTCCATTCTCGGCTGTATCATGCGCCAGACTTCCGGAACCCTGACCGTCGATGAACACTGCACGACCGGGTTGAAACCGGATGAACTTGCAAAGATCCGGCGCGATCATATCGGCTTTATCTTTCAGTCCTATAATCTGTTCCCGACACTAACCGCCCAGGAAAATGTACAACTGCCTCTGGATGTCCAGGATTGTAACAAACGCGAAGCTCAGGAGCGCGCCGCCGAAACCCTGGAACGTGTCGGACTGGCTCACAAATTAAAATCATTCCCGAGACATTTGAGCGGCGGTGAACAGCAGAGGGTGGCGATTGCCCGAGCGCTTGTCAGCAGACCAACCCTCATTCTGGCCGATGAACCGACAGCGGCCCTTGATGGTAAGAATGGTCAGGCCATTATGGGTCTTCTTTCGGATATCGCCTCCTCGAATGATAGTGCTGTCCTCGCGGTAACACATGATCCGAGAACGGAACCCTTTGCGGATCGCATCGTAAGAATTGAAGATGGAAATATTCAAAGTTCCAAGGGACAAAAAAAGTCCCGCCGGGCCCGGAAAACCAATGGCCGGTCAAAAAATAGTTCTGACCCCGAATTACAAAATGCGGCAATTGCCGAGGCAGAATTGAAAAAGCCCCGTCGAAGAACTCGCAGAAGGAGTAGATAGACTCATGAGTAAGAGGAAAAAGCTTCTTGTAGGCTTACCGGCATTGCTGGCAATTGCAGTGGTCGGATATGCCATCAACAGTCACAATGGAAAAATTACCGCCGCAACGGCGGCTTCCGAAAAAGCAGAGCCACGATTGACGTGGGCCGCTGCTGCACCGGGCCGGGTTGAGCCGAAATCCGGTGAAATTCATCTGCGTTCCGATTTGATCGGCAAGGTAACGGTGCTCGCCGTGAATGAAGGCGACCGGGTAATTGCCGGGCAGTTGCTCTTTAAGCAGGATGATGAAACCGCCCTCGCCAACTTGCGGAAAGCGGAGGCTGAGATCGAGGCCCTCGAGAAGCGCCGGAATGACGCCAAACTGACCCGCCGGTCGAAAAAACGTCGCGATGCGGAAAACAATCTTAGTCAGGCGGACCGTGATCTACTCGAAGCTCGCCAGAATCTGGATCGATTTTCACTCGCGAAACATGATGGAACAGCTTCTGAAGAGGACGTCCAAAGGGCCGTTGAGGATGTTAAAACGGCTCAACGGGTTGTCGAGACGCGATGGATTGCGCTTAGATCCGTGCGCAAGGAACAGGAAAATCCGACGTCCTTGCCGGAAGAAGCCGCCCTGG
Organism: Methyloligellaceae bacterium; assembly: GCA_051009705.1. Lineage (GTDB taxonomy): Bacteria > Pseudomonadota > Alphaproteobacteria > Rhizobiales > CAYWUX01 > JANQOC01. The sequence goes on from JBPCWG010000297.1 coordinate 2,753, forward strand.
CCACAGCGCGGGCGCAATTGACTTTGGCGATCGCCGCACTTGAGAAAACACGTATCCGTGCACCGCAGGCGGGTGAAATTCTGAAAATTGATGCCAAAATCGGCGAAATCATCGCGCCTAACTCGCCCCGGGCCGCGATAATTATTGGCGACGTTTCTTCGCTACGGGTTCGTGCTGAAGTCGACGAGCGCGATGTTGCCAAGATTCGTCTCAAGCAGGAGGTTATCGTTCGCGCCGATGGTTTTCCGAACAATGATTTCAGCGGCAACGTCCAGTCAATTGCGGCAACGCTCGGGCCGGCACAGTTGAACAAACGCGGCGCTTCCAGGCCTAATGACGCGACGGTGCTGGAAGTTAAGATAGAAGTCTCAGGAAAAACGCCGCTGCTGCCTGGAATGGAAGTCGATGTGCTGTTCTCGCCGAAGAAAACAGACCCTTCAAAGGAAAAAACGGCTCTGAAGGAAAAGTAGACGGGCGGCCTCAGTCATCGGAATGATCGGTACGATCCGATCCCTAAGATATTCTGCGTTCAGCGATGAGGAACCAAGCCCGGGTACGTCACGTACGCCTGCATGATGTGCATCGACACATGGCATAAATACATTCTACAATAAAACGGTCTTGCCATTAGACTGGTGTCAGAAAACTGATGCCAGATTTTCCGGGGAACTTCACTATGTCGGTTATTGATATACACACACATATGTTTGGCCATGGTTGGCTGGACATGTTGAAGAAACATGGCCAACCCAACTACAGTGCCGATAAACGCGAGGACAACAGGGACTATTTGATCGAGAAAGGGGCGCCCGCATGTGCCTTCGAGCCGGAAGCTTTTGATTATGATCTTCGTGTTAAGGCCATGGACGGGTTTGGAATCGATATCTCCATAGTGTCTTTGACATCTCCTTCGGTTTTCTGGGGAGGACCGGAGATCAGTCTTGAGACGGCAATTGTTACCAATGACGAAATGGCGGAAGGCCGCCAGGCCTATCCCGATCGAATCCGCTGGTTTGCGTCACTTCCCTGGCAGTATCCGGAACTGGCGATTGAAGAACTCGGGCGCTGCCACAAGAATGGGGCGAGCGGTGTTATGTGTCTGGCCAATATTCAGGGTCAGCATCTGATCGATCCCGCCTTTGTTCCAATCTGGAAAGAAATCGATCGCCTGCAGTTACCTGTGCTCGTTCATCCGACAGCCCCCTTTGGCGCCAAGGAGGCGGAATTTCAGATCGAACGGATTTTGATGCCGAGTACGGGCTTTATGTTCGATACGACTCTCGCTATTGCCAGAATGGTTGTCGATGGATTCTTTGATCGCTTTCCCAGCATCAAGTTGATTGTCTCACATGGCGGCGGTTATCTTCCCTATGTGTCGGGTCGACTGGATCTGTTCTTTGAGGTCGAAACCCTGGTGAAAATGAAAATTACCGATCCGCCGAGCAGCTATCTCAATCGCCTCTACTATGATTCCATTGTTTATGATCCCGGTGCGCTGGATCTTTGCCTGGAAATAGCCGGACCCGGTCACGTACTCTTCGGAACGGATTTTCCCATGCCGGCTGATATTCCCAAACTATACAATCTGATTGATCGGCTTCCCCAGGAACAGGTCGATGCGATAAAAGGAAAAAATGCCGAGACATTGTTTTCTCTTTAATTTTGGAATTTTACGTATTCGCAATTAACATTGAAATCGAGGCAAGGCTTGTCTTGACGGGCCTTCCGTGCTGGTCTTACAACAACAGGACTTGAACCGAGCCCAATTCCAAACTGATTTTTGGTGAAGATGACGTCGAGCAAGATCGTGACGCAGAATACGCTTCCTTCATTGGATAAGCTTCTGAATCTGGCTGAAAGCGAGACGCTAATTGATGTCTACGGACGCGTGCCCGTACGTGACGGATTGCGAGAAATTCTCGACACCCTGAGAGCTGAGGTCTACGGGCCTTCAGGCGCTCGTGACTTGTCGGTTACGCCTGTCCTGATATTTGACAGGCTGACCGAGTTATTGACGGCAACGCATCGGTCAACTCTCCGGCGTGTCTTTAATCTGACGGGTACGGTATTGCACACAAATCTCGGGCGTGCGCTGCTGCCGCAGGAAGCCGTGGAAGCCATGATCGATGTGGCAACAGGTGCGTCAAATCTCGAATATGACATCGCCAGCGGCAAGCGTGGTGACAGGGACACTCATCTGGAAGATTGGCTCTGCCGGTTGACAGGGGCGGAAGCGGCAACCGCCGTCAACAATAATGCCGCCGCCGTATTATTGGTTCTCAACACTTTCGCCAACGGCAAGGAAGTTCCGGTTTCCCGGGGTGAACTTATTGAAATCGGCGGATCATTCCGGGTTCCCGACATTATGCGGCGGGCGGGCTGTCAGCTGGTTGAGGTGGGAACCACAAACCGCACCCATGAGAAGGATTTTAGAAGCGCGATCAGTCCGGAAACGGGTATGATCATGAAAGTGCATACCAGCAATTATGTCGTCGAGGGATTTACAAAAGAGGTTCCGGAGAAAGAACTCGCCGAAATCTGCCGGGAAGCACAAATACCGTTCTGTATAGATCTCGGCAGCGGCACGCTTGTAGACTTCAGAAAGTTCAACCTGCCCCATGAACCGACACCGGCGGAGGCGATAGCTGATGGCGCTGAGCTTGTCACCTTCAGCGGTGATAAGCTACTTGGCGGGCCCCAGGCCGGGTTGATCGTCGGTAAAGCCGATCTGGTCGCACAGGTGAAAAAGAATCCGATGAAGCGGGCTATGCGGCTGGACAAAGTTACGATCGCTGCCCTGGAAGCCGTATTGAAGTTGTATTCCGACCCAGATCGACTGGTGCAGAGACTGCCCACACTCAGACTTCTGACCCGTTCCTTGGAAGAGATTGAAATTGTCGCGGACCGGGTTCAGCCGGCACTGGAAAAAGCCCTGGGTTCACTTTGCCGTATTGAGAAACTACCCTGTAACAGTCAAATCGGTAGCGGCTCCTTACCGGTCGAACGCCTCCCGAGCATGGCTCTCCAAATCCGGCCTAAAAAAGAAATCGTTGGTAAAAAGAGCGGCGGAGTCTTGGATGATATTGCCGAAGCCTTTCGAAAATTGCCTGTGCCGGTAATAGGTCGCATTCATCAGGGCGCGTTCATCCTGGATATCCGCTGTCTCGAAGAAGATAAGA
>JBPCWG010000298.1:0-2651 GCA_051009705.1 Methyloligellaceae bacterium
GATCAACCGCTTCGATCAGCCGGACGAGTTCCAGGATATGCCTGCCGATAGAGTTCTGAATTCCTTAAAACCTCTGGTGTCGGGCTAACGGAATGTGTGGTTCAGATCCTGTTACTGTGTTGTCGAAGTCGCCGGATTGCTCGATTTGAGAGATACGGAAAAGGAGAACAGGCCACCTATCAATATACAAGCACAGATCAAAAGTAGTTTTGAATACTTGTGGCCGTAGCCGAATATTGGTTCAATCAACGAAATATGCCCACCCGATTCGAGCATGTAAAGCACCGCGCCGCCCATTGCCAGGAAAAACGTGAAAGCGTAGGCCCACTGAGCTGTTTGACGGTTTCCGATGATATTGAACAAGATCACAGGTGTTAGAAACATCGAAGCCGTGCCCGAGACGGCTACCGCGGCGAATAGGTCTTTGCTGCCTATGAATAGAAAAATTAATCCGCCGAGCAGGAACAATGCCATGGCTATTCGTCCATTCTGCACGGACCGCTTGACGATCCCCATATCCGAGACGATGAGTTTCGAAGCGCTCGACAATGTCGAATCGAGTGTAGACACGGCAGAAACTATCAAGGCAAAATTAAAAAGCAGCATAGTCGGTTCCCCAAGCAGGCGGGGCAGGGTGGAAACCATTGCTTCGCCTTCTAGCTTGTTCAGTCCAGCATAAGTTCCAATGATACCAAATATCATGATGCCAATTATTGAGATCCAGCAGGCATGCAGGAAACTTGCACGTGTGGTGCGCCGGTCAGTTATGAATCCCCGATCCATCATCACTGGATCATGCAATGGATAACTCCAAATCTGCAATGCTGCGACTGCGAGCAGTACCCAGCCGGGCGAACTAAGATCAGGACTTGAAACTATAATTGCAGAGTAGTTGAAGTCGGGCTGCCAAACCGTAATCGTGATCAGAACAACCAATCCCGCATAGAGCACCAAGGTTTGCAGAACATCGGTGCGTAAGGACGCGCTCAATCCGCCCATCATGGAGTAGCCAAGAGTCAGAACTGCTATTGCAATGATCGCGATAATGTAACTGAAACTGCCTGCCACGCCGAAGATAATGCCGACGACCAACAAATTCGCAAACACTTCACTGAGGAGTCTGACACCGATTACAACATTATATGACGAGTGGCCAAAAGTTCCGTAGCTTTGGTGAAGGTAGGCCTGAACGTTTTCGACACCATGCTGAAAGCGCAGTTTGTCGACGATCATTCCGCCGGTCAGAAAACTGAGATAGTAGGTTGCATAAGCAATTGCCCCGGCAATTCCGAAGTAATATCCGAGAATTGCAGCGTTCAAGAGAGAACGGGCAAAAATCCAGGTCGTGACCTGTGACAGAATTAGTGTGATAAGCGTCGGTGAACGACCATCCTCTGTGACGCCTTTGAAGAATCCATCAGTAGAATTGGTTCGTGGAGCGATGAAGAAACTGGCAATCGAAATTGCTACAATGGATGAGATCAAATAGATATTGCCAGCCATTTGTACCTTTCAAACTTGTGAGTTTTCCCACAACCTATCGAGATATCCGATCCCAGCAAGTCACATTTTATTGACGATGGATTCAACTCGTTGGAGCGCCGGAGTCCTTATCCGGCGGTCTCCCGATTTCTTGTCAAATCTTCAAGCTAAGAATACTGCAACTTAAAACTAAGGATCGCAGCAATTACGAGGCATCCGGTTGCAACTAGAGACGGCAAAAACAAACTTTGGGTTAGTTGAAACAGGAAGCCGGCGAACAAGGGACCGATCATCTGTCCTGTACCGAACGCCAGCGTCATCCATCCCAGAACCTTGCGCGGGTCGCCGCGGGACAGGCGCCGGGCTTCTATCAGTCCGAGAGCCGTTATGCCCATGAATGTCCCACCCAGGAAAACGGCACCGGTAACAAGGAGAAGCGTGTTTTCGCTGGTAACCGTCAGGGTCACACCTATCGCTTCGACTAGGCAGGCCAAGGCAAAACTGCGGTCATTGCCAAGCTTTTGCCCCACCCGGCTCCAGAAGTAGACCGAAGGAATTGCCGCGAGTCCCACCGCGGTCCAGACAACAGGTTCGACAGGTTGTAGGGCCGGGGAATCCCGCACAATCGTCGAGATGAAAGTCGCGGTGATGACGTATCCGAAACCAAAGAGACCATAAGCGACGATCAGACGCAGCAACAGGGAATTGAGGCCGCCTGTCTCAAGATCCTTGCTCTCGAACGGTTTTTCCGGTGAGGCCGGGATCATGCCCATCACCCCGAGCAGGAGAACCAGGGAGATGATACCGCTGGCCAGCCACAGATTTTCCCAACCTGATCCCGTTGCGGCATAAGAGGCGACAATAACTGCAGAGAGGGTAATCCCGAGTCCCACTCCGCCGAAGTGAAGTGCCGAAAATCCCGGCCTCCCGGCTGCGGCCAGGCGGTCTAGTACGAGCGCAGAACCGAAGACAAGCATCACCGCACTGGCAAGGCCACCGACAAAACGGATGACGATAAACAACAAGAGGCTCGTCGTCAGGCCCATGGACGCTGTTGTCAGGGCGCTCAGGAAGAGGGACAGAATCAGCCATGACCGTTTTGACATTCGGGTTGGGAACAGGGCAGTGAGAAGAGCGCCAATGAGGTAGCCGAGAAAATTTGCCGAAGC
>JBPCWG010000299.1:0-4758 GCA_051009705.1 Methyloligellaceae bacterium
GAGTTGCCGAAATACTGGACGGACGTGCATTCCATGACCATCTCTTATGGTCACGGAATTTCAACCACACCGCTGCAGTTCGCGACGGCCGTTGCGGCGTTGGTAAACGGTGGATTTGCGATTCATCCAACCTTCCTGAAAATACCAAAAGAGGGGCGCGAGAAGAGCCGAAAGAGACTTCTCAGCGCCGATACATCGGATCGAATTCGCTATCTCATGCGCCGAAACGTTATTGCCGGTACCGGCAAAAGTGCGGCGGTTCCTGGTTATCGGGTCGGCGGAAAAACCGGTTCTGCAGAAAAAGTCATTGGTGGGAAGTATGATACGAACGCCCTTTTGACCTCATTTGTCGGTATATTCCCGGCAGATAAACCGGCTTATCTGACATTTATCATGCTTGATGAGCCGCAAGCCGAAGCGCATAAAAAATCGCGTCCGACCGCAGGCCAGAACGCAACAATCGTCACCGCTCGGCTTATCAATCGGATTGGTCCTATGCTCGGTGTTGTCCCGGCGAAGGAATTCACAACTTCGTTTGACGAAATTCTCCGCTCCCCTTATTAAAATCGTTGCAAGAAACCGGAAAAGCGCCTGATTATCGTTTTTGATAGGGAACAGGCGCGGTCCCCGGAATTTGGTTTTGCGCGTACAGGCTCAAAATTTCTTGTGCAGGCTCTAATCCATGACATGGGCCAGATCCCAGGCATAGAAGATTGATGTTATGAATCTTGGTACACTTGCCGGCTCATTGCTGAACATCCCGGACCGAAACCAGGGAATTGAAATCACCGGGCTAACCGCGGACAGCCGTCGTGTGGAAAAGGGATTTTTGTTTGCCGCCTTCGCCGGGACCCATACGGACGGAGCACGATTTGTGGATGATGCGGTTCGCAATGGCGCTGGCGCTGTTCTGATTGCGGATTCAGACAAAACCGATTTTGATCTGCCTGTACCTGTTCTCAGGTCGAATGCTCCGCGTTCTGTCTTTGCAAAAATGGCGGCGCAATTTTATGGCCAGCAGCCATCGTGCATCGTGGCCATCACCGGGACCAACGGCAAGACATCCGTGGCGTCCTTTGTCCGTCAGATCTGGCAGGCAGCCGGGCACCACGCTGCAAGTCTCGGAACCGTCGGCCTGGTAACGCCCAAACGGCGAATTTCCGGTGCTCTGACAACCCCCGATCCCGTAACGCTCCATAAATTACTGGCGGAGATTCATGGGGAGGGGGTGACCCATCTTGCCCTTGAAGCTTCAAGTCATGGTCTGCAGCAGCATCGCCTGGATGGCGTCGCGATGCAGGCTGGCGCATTCACAAATATTTCCCGGGATCACATGGACTACCACAAGGATTTCGAGGATTACCGCTTGCAGAAATCCAAACTTTTTTCCAGCGTTCTCGGACCGGGAAAATTTGCCGTTATCGATTTGCGCGAAAACGAAGCAGACTTCATGCGCGAGACAGCTGTCAATAATGAGCTCGACGTGCTGTCAATTGGAGTTGAAGATGCCGACATCCAAATTCTCGAAATAACCGAAGGGCAAGCTGATCAGCACATACAGGTGCGGTTCCGGGGAAAGGACTATCAGGCGACTCTGCCGCTTATCGGCCGTTTCCAGGTCGCAAATGCGCTGACTGCTGTGGGCTTGTGTATCGCGACCGGAGTGGAACCGGGCGAGGCCTTTCAGGCCGTTTCCCGGTTGCAAGGAGAAATTGGTCGTCTTGAGTTTGTGGGTCGCCAACAGGAAGGCGGACGTGTGTTTATCGATTACGCCCATACGCCCGACGCGCTGGGATCCGCCCTGTCAGCGCTCAGACCCTATGTCCAGGGAAAACTTGTCGTCGTCTTCGGATGTGGCGGCGACCGGGATCAAGGCAAGAGATCCGAAATGGGACGAATTGCAACGAGCCAGGCCGACCGCATCATCGTCACCGATGATAATCCGAGGAGCGAAAACCCGGCGCAAATCCGTTCGGAAATATTACACGGCACGTCCGGGGCTATTGAAATCGGCGATCGCCGGGCGGCTATTGAGGCAGCCATAAGTGAATTGGAAGCCGGGGATATTCTCCTGATCGCAGGCAAAGGTCATGAAACCGGACAAATTGTCGGTGATAAAACCCTTCCCTTTTCCGATCATGAGGCCGTACAAGAAGTCCTCAACGGGGATTCAGGTGATTAGGTTACGTTTGGCATAATGGCAAATCTTTGGACAATTGATGCAATCGTCGAGGCGGTTTCCGGCAATCTTATCGAACAGGATACAGGTGTGGAACGGGACAGTTCCACAATATCTGTTACCGGTGTTTCCATCGACAGCCGAACATTAGAGTCGGGAGATCTGTTTGTTGCGCTCAAGGGGGAACATGCCGATGGTCATGATTATCTCGCCAAGGCTTTCGACAATGGGGCCGAGGCTGCCCTTGTTACCGACATCCGCGCGGGCGAAATTCCGGCAAACAAATCCTGCATCAAGGTCCAGGATACGCTTCAGGCACTTGAACAGCTGGGAAAGGCATCACGAGCACGCACGCCCGCGCGTGTTGTCGCCATAACCGGTAGTGCGGGTAAAACAAGTACAACGAGGGCCCTGAAACGGGCTTTGGACGCTTACGGCAAAACTCACTCTTCAATCAAATCCTATAATAATATGTTTGGGGTTCCCTTGTCCCTTGCCCGTATGCCGGAGACAGCTGAATTCGGCATCTTCGAAATCGGAATGAATCATTCCGGTGAGATAACCCCCCTGAGCAACATGGTCCGTCCCCATGTGGTGGTCATCACCAATGTGGAGCCGGTTCATATCGGTTATTTTGAGAACATCGAAGGGATCGCCCATGCAAAAGCAGAAATTTTCAGCGGCCTTCCCGAAACCGGCACGGCAGTTCTCAATCGCGACAATACCCAGTTTGCACTCTTGAAATCCCTGGCCGAGAAGCGCGGTGTCAAAATCATGACATTCGGTGAATCCCCGCAAGCAGAGTGTCGGCTTGTTTCCATGGAACCCGCCCCGGACGCGACGCAGGTAACTCTGCAGATCTGCACCGGGGGACAGCGAAGTGAGCAACATACTTATCGAATCGGCGCACCGGGTAAACACCTGGTCATGACTTCTCTGGCCGTGGCCGCGGTTGTTCATTGCCTGGGACTCCCGTTGGCCGCGGCACTGGCTACCTTCGCGGACTATGTGGTTCCCGAAGGCCGGGGGGTCCGCCGGAGCCTCCAATGCGGAGATGGAAGGATCACCCTGATCGACGAGAGCTACAATGCCAATCCCGTTTCAATGCGTGCCGCTCTGGCCACAGTTTTTCAAATTCCATCGGAGAATCAACAAAGGCGCATTGCGGTTCTCGGAGACATGTTAGAACTTGGCCGTCACTCCATTGAATATCACCAGGAGCTCAAGGCTCCTCTCGAAGAGTCGGATGTCGATTTGGTTTTTGCGTGTGGACCCCATATGTCGCATTTGTACCAAGATCTGGCCCCCGCCATGCGCGGCGCCTATGCCGAAACGGCCGAACAATTAGGACCGCTTTTGGTCGACGCACTGCGCGCCGGGGATATCGTTATGCTCAAGGGGTCGCTGGGCAGCCGGATCGGTTCCATCGTCAAATCCGTTTTCGAACGCTATCCTGTTATCGTGGAAAAAGAAAAGAAGACTGAGGACTAAAGCACCTATGTTTTACTATCTCGTTGGATTGACGGACCAGATTGGCGCCTTCAACGTATTCCGATACATCACGTTCCGAACGGGTGGGGCAATCATGACAGCCCTGTTCTTCGTCTTCCTTTTCGGCCCGGCTTTGATTACGCGACTGCGTGTCCGTCAGGGCAAGGGCCAGCCCATACGGGATGACGGACCGGAAAGTCATGTCATCAAGAAACAGGGAACACCGACGATGGGTGGATTGATGATCCTGTTCGGGATCGTCATCGCTTTTGTGCTCTGGTCCAATCTGACCAATCCCTATGCCTGGATTGTCATAGGCGTAACACTCTCCTATGGGCTCATAGGCTGGTATGACGATTTTCTGAAAGTCTCGGAGCAATCGACCAAGGGATTTTCCGGAAAAATAAAAATTGTCCTGCAAATTGTCATCGCCGCCCTGGCAAGCTTTGCGATCATGAAGCTTGGGGAACAACCATTTTCCAGCTCGCTTACAATTCCTTTCTTCAAAAATACCGTCATTGATCTGGGTCCCTATTTTATACTCTTCGGCGTGATCGTGATTGCCGGAGCCGGCAATGCCGTGAATCTGACCGATGGTCTCGACGGCTTGGCCATTGTGCCGGTGATGATCGCCGCCGCCACGTTCGGCCTGATCGCCTATCTTTCCGGAAATGCGCTGTTTGCCAAATATCTCCAGATCCACTTTGTTCCGGGCACGGGAGAACTGGCGATCATATGCGGAGCGCTCCTGGGAGCGGGGCTCGGATTCCTGTGGTTCAATGCACCGCCGGCGATGATCTTCATGGGGGATACCGGTTCCCTGGCTCTGGGCGGGGCACTGGGGACTATCGCGGTCGCTACCAAGCACGAGCTTGTCTTGGCTATTGTCGGTGGGCTTTTTGTCCTTGAAACCGTTTCGGTCATTGTCCAGGTCGTCTCGTTCAAATTGACGGGAAAGCGCATATTTCGCATGGCGCCGCTTCACCATCATTTTGAGCAGAAAGGATGGGCGGAACAGACAGTTGTGGTGCGCTTTTGGATCATCGCGGTGGTTTTGGCCCTGATCGGTCTTGCGACTTTAAAACTGC
>JBPCWG010000300.1:0-2505 GCA_051009705.1 Methyloligellaceae bacterium
CCATGATGGCGTCGGGCGAGCCACAACGCATGAAGTTCTACCCACCGGAACTCAAAAGTTTCTTTGACTTCTATAAGGAAACCAATGGCGGAAAATCCCCGAGCGGTGCCATGTGGGAAGCCTATAAATGGTTCTCAACCTATTCCGTACACCCGTTCGGTCTTTATGCCCCGCCCGGCGTTGATGCCTCCAAGGTTGAGGAACTCCGCACGGCATTTTCAAATACCATAAAGGATCCGGAATTCATCGCGGCTTATAAAAAGCAGCTCAAGGCTCCACCGAATTTTTTGATCGGAAAAAATGCTGAATACATCATCAAGGACTACGAGAAAATTTCGCCGGATGCCAAAGAAGGTCTCAAACAACTGACAGCCCGAAAGCGAAAATAATTCGGACAACAGAGACGCGGAATATTGAGCCGAAGCGACTTTATCTTGTCCCGCTTCGGCCTCATCCGAATATTATTTTGACCTCCCACGCGGCCATGACCGGAGACTCCCATGATTGAGGCGATGTTCACGGGATTGATCCTGGTCTTCCAGTGGCCGACCCTGGGTTTCCTGATCCTCGGGGTGGTGATCGGCATGTGGATCGGCGCCGTACCCGGGCTCGGCGGCGTGCTGGGACTGATCCTGCTGCTGCCCTTTACCTTTGACATGGAGCCAGTGAATGCTTTCGCCCTTTTGCTCGGGATGTTTGCCGTTACTTCGACAAGCGACACCATCGCATCGGTGATGCTCGGGATTCCGGGTACGGCTGCGTCCCAGGCAACTATTCTTGACGGCTATCCGCTGGCACAGAAAGGGCAGGCAGCCCGGGCGTTCGGGGCGGCGTTTACGGTTTCCGCCTTTGGCGGCGTGTTCGGAGCTCTGATCCTGGCCATTTCACTTCCCATTATTCTGCCGGTGATTGTCGCTTTCGCCTCACCGGAACTATTTATGCTCGGTGTCTTGGGACTGACTATGGTCGGCGCACTGAGTGGCGGGTCCATGCTCAAGGGGCTGACGATCGCCCTCCTGGGGATTCTGCTATCGACGGTCGGCTACGCGGACTCCGATCCCATTCCCCGTTATTTCTTCGGCTCCGACTATCTGATCGACCAGCTGCCGCTGATACCCGTTGTCCTTGGGCTCTTTGCCATACCCGAGCTCATGGAACTGTCCATTCGCAATGTCTCGATCTCCCGCGTCCCCCAAGATCAGGGAGAAGGTGGCGGGATGCGCGAAGGTATCCGCGATGCCTTCCGGCACTGGTGGCTGGCAACCCGTTGCGCCGCCATCGGCACTTACATTGGCATGCTCCCGGGTCTCGGCGCGGCAATTGTAGACTGGATCGCATACGGCCATGCGGTTCAGAGTGCAAAAGATAAGTCCCGGTTTGGCAGCGGCGATATTCGCGGTGTTATCGCCCCGGAAGCAGCTAACAATGCTACCCGCGGGGGCTCTCTACTGCCGACAGTGGCATTTGGTATTCCCGGAAGTCTCGGAACGGCGATCCTACTCAGTGTTCTTTTGATTGTCGGGCTCAAACCCGGTCCCGACATGTTGACCACCGAACTTCACATCACATTCAGCATGGTCTGGACTCTGGTCATCGCCAACATTCTGGCCGCCGGCCTGCTTATGATCTGGAGCCGTCAGGTCGCGCGGGTGGCTTTTATACCGGGCCATCTCGTTGTGCCCGGTGTGATCCTGTTCGTCTTTATGGGCGCCTGGCTTGCCGGTGTTGCCCTCGGAGACTGGATCAGCTTGTTTGTCATGGGGGTGATCGGTTTCTTCATGAAACGTGGGGGCTGGCCCAGACCGCCTCTGATCCTGGCCATGATCCTCGGTGGCATCATGGAAACCCGTTTTCAGATCAGCAACATCGCCAATGACGGCTACGGATGGCTGGGTCGACCGATTGTCCTCATCATCCTCATTCTGGTTACCGTGACGATATTGGTTGCAATTCGCAGCTATTTCCGCGACCGGAAATCCGAACAGCGCACGGAAGGCGAAGGCAGCGAACGCAATCCGCTCCTGTCCCTGCCCTTCTCGGCCCTGCTTTTCCTCGTCTTCGCCGCCGCAGGACTGCAGGCACTCCAATGGCCACTCGAGGTTCGTCAATTTCCCCTTTTGGCAGCCATACCCGGCGCTATGATGGCTCTCGCGACACTATTTCTCGACTACCGGGAAGCCAGAACGGGAATCAATTCCGCTGGAATGCTGCAAACAGCCTGGACGGAAACTCTGAAAAGATCGCTGGTGGGACCGGCCCTTCCGTTTTTCGGATACCTGCTGGTAATGATCGCTCTGATGCTAGTCATCGGTCAGAAGATGGTCCTTCCCCTGTTTGTATTCATCTATCTCGTCCGCTGGGGAAACTATAGCGCGAAAGTCGCGGGAGGCTACGCCCTTGGAAGCTGGTTTTTGCTGATCGGGTTTTACGACCGGGTCATGAGCCTGCAATGGTATCCATCTCTGGCCTACTACACCGTGCCCGATTTGCTGCCCGGCTGGATAC
>JBPCWG010000301.1:0-8768 GCA_051009705.1 Methyloligellaceae bacterium
AACCAATCTCGTTCACTGATCATCGTCAGACCTTTGGCTTTAGATAATCGAGGCTCTCTTTTAAGATAAGTTTGTCTAACTCAAGTTCTGCGACAATCCGCTTTAAACGGACATTCTCTTTTTCAAGATTTTTGCGCTCCTGAAGCTGAGATTTGCCCATGCCACCGTAGCGCTTCCGCCATGTGTCATAGGTCGCATCGCTCATGCCTGCAGATCGACAGGCTGACTGGACGTCGCCGCCGGAGGCCAAACTTAATTCTATCTGACGTAATAAATTCAAGATGTCTTCATCGGAAAAGCCTTTCCTTGCCATTCTAAAACCTCCACTTCTTCGTAGAATATCACGAATTAGGTGGCTCTGTTATAGGGGGGCAAGACACCTTACGATGGACCAACGAAAATCGGATAGTCACGGCACCTATTTCGAAACCAAGAGGACCAAGACTGGAAAGCGAGCATATGGCACGCTCTCACCGACAGCAGAGAACCTGCTCCAACGCTACTTGCAAACTATTGGTGTGGTAATACCCGACAGATTGCCGTTCATCCGGCATCGCTCCGGTCGCCCCTACACCAAAGACAAGCTTGGCCAAGACTTCCGTGTAATCCGAGAGCTCTGTTTCCCAGGCGATGACAGGACACTCGGCGACATGCGCACGTCCAGCAATATTGAGAGCGCCGTGGGCGGCGCAACACCGTCTCAACTATCCGCAAAGTCGGGTAACTCAATCAGTCAATCGAACAAACTCCACGACACTTATGTACCGACACAACTGGCGAATGTTCGCCAGGCAGATGCCGCTCGGGAGCGTGGAAAAAAACGCTTGAAAAAGAGCAAAGGGTGATGAAAAGTTGGAATTTCGCTGGCTAAAGAGTTGGAATTTTTTTGACGAAATCCGCTAAGCTATTGAAATAGTGGCGGGAGTGACGGGACTCGAACCCGCGGCCTCTGGCGTGACAGGCCAGCGCTCTAACCAACTGAGCTACACCCCCATCAGAATTCAAACGGCTTAGACCGAAGTCCGAATTCCGTGCGGTTTACACGGTCTAAGTCAACACTCGACCGAAGTCAATAATCCTCGATGATTATTGTGTGATGGTGGGCGATGACAGGCTCGAACTGCCGACATCCACGGTGTAAACGTGGCGCTCTCCCAACTGAGCTAATCGCCCTATTCAATCCAACACAGTCAACTCAAACAGTGAAAACTGGATCAATGAACCTTTATTAGCAGAAAAATTTTTGACTTTGAAGAGTTCAATTTTATTGAAGTGACGGGATCGCCCTTTATGGAGGATACCGGTCACTCCGATTTGCATTCAACTGTTTACGGCTTCCTTCAGGGCTTTTCCGGCCTTGAATTTTGGAACGTTCGATGCCGGAATGTCCATAGGCTCCCCGGTTCGCGGATTGCGACCGGTACTGGCCTTGCGCTGCGACACTTCAAAGTTTCCAAAACCGACGATACGCACACTCCCCCCCTCCTTGAGGGTCGTGACGATGCTGTCGAACGTGGCTTCAACCGCAGTTGTCACATCATCCTTGGACATTGAGGTAACTTGTGAAACGCGATCAATCAATTCTTTCTTGTTCATGGCTTTACACCTCCTTGGTGAACTCAAACCCAAAAGGTCTCTTCTGGACTTTTATATTGAGATATTTCAAAACCAGTCTAACCTAAATGGCAGAATTCCGCCATTCCTTGGGGCACAATGCGCTTGACGCAGCTCAAGAGCAACCGCAGAGCAGCAAAAAATCCACAGCTGTTACTGCCATATGACTGATATTTTTAGGGGTTTTGCGCCTTAATGACGCAAAATTCCCCCTGATTCCTCTGACTTTTCGGATATCGCGGCCGCCTCGGCAGCAGATTCTTCATCCCATTCAATGGCTTGCAACGGTTCTACCAGTGCAATTTTCAGAACGTCGTCCATCTGGGATACTGGATGAATTTCCAAATTGTTTTTCACATTGTCCGGGATTTCAGCCAGATCTTTCGCGTTTTCTTCCGGAATTATCACGGTTTTGATACCACCGCGAAGCGCTGCAAGCAGCTTTTCCTTCAATCCACCGATAGGAAGAACACGGCCGCGAAGGGTAATTTCCCCGGTCATAGCCACATCCTTGCGCACCAGCACACCGGTCATCACAGAGATGATAGCCGTCGCCATGGCCACACCGGCGGACGGACCGTCTTTCGGTGTCGCCCCTTCCGGAACGTGGACGTGAATATCCCGGCTTTCAAATTTCGGCGGTTCGATGCCGAATTCGATAGAACGGGAGCGGACATAAGCGTTGGCCGCCTGGATCGATTCCTTCATTACCTCACGTAAGTTTCCGGTAACGGTCATTTTGCCTTTACCGGGCATCATGACACCTTCGATCGTCAGCAATTCGCCGCCGGTTTCCGTCCAAGCCAGTCCTGTGACCACACCGACCGCGTCTTCCCGCTCGGCTTCGCCGAAGCGGAATTTGGGTACACCAAGATAATCTTCAATATTGTCCGCTGTGACTGCGATCGACTCTTTCTTGTCCTTCAGAATTTCCGTAACGGATTTACGCGCCAGCTTTGCTATCTCCCGCTCGAGATTTCGAACGCCGGCTTCCCGTGTGTAGAGACGGATGACCTTCTTCAGACCTTCGTCGTCCAGGGACCACTCGCCTTCCGCCAACCCGTGGGAAGACAGCTGATTGGGAATGAGGTGCCTGCGGGCAATTTCAACCTTCTCGTCTTCCGTGTAGCCGGCAATACGAATGATCTCCATCCTGTCCATCAGGGCCGGTGGGATATTCAGCGTATTCGCCGTGGTTATGAACATGACATTGGAAAGATCATAGTCGACTTCGAGATAATGATCATTGAAGGTGTTGTTCTGTTCCGGGTCGAGAACCTCAAGCAGCGCCGAAGCCGGATCACCTCTGAAATCAGCACCCATCTTGTCAATCTCATCCAGCAGAAAAAGCGGATTGACCTTCTTCGCCTTCTTCATGGACTGAATAACCTTGCCAGGCATGGAGCCTATATAGGTTCGTCTATGCCCTCGAATTTCAGCCTCGTCCCGGACCCCCCCAAGGGACATGCGGACGAATTCCCGACCAGTGGCATTGGCAATCGACTTGCCGAGGGATGTTTTACCGACACCAGGAGGACCGACAAGACACAGGATCGGACCTTTAAGCTTGTTCGTACGGTTTTGTACCGCCAGATACTCGACGATCCGTTCCTTGACCTTCTCGAGTCCGTAGTGTTCCTCATCAAGAACGTCCTGGGCTTCTTCCAGATCCTTCTTGACCTTGCCTTTGACACCCCACGGAATAGATAACAGCCAGTCGAGGTAATTACGAACAACCGTGGCTTCAGCGGACATCGGACTCATCTGCTTCAGCTTCTTCAACTCAGCCGTCGCCTTGTCCTTGGCTTCCTTGGTCAGGCGCGTATTCTCAATTTTTTCTTCAAGCTCGCCAATATCATCGCGACCATCGTCGGCATCACCGAGTTCCTTCTGAATGGCTTTCATCTGCTCATTCAGGTAATACTCGCGTTGGGTTTTCTCCATCTGCCGTTTGACGCGGGAACGAATTTTCTTTTCAACCTGCAAGACGGAGATCTCGGTTTCCATGAGAGCGTAGACGCGCTCAAGCCGCTGGGAGATGGAAAAGATCTCAAGCACTTCCTGGCGTTCGGAAATCTTAATTGCCAGATGCGAGGCTATGGTATCGCCCAGTTTTGAATAATCATCGATTTGATTGATGGATCCGAGAACTTCCGGTGAAATTTTCTTGTTGAGTTTCACATAGTTCTCGAACTGTGCAATGGCCGAACGGGCAAGCGCTTCGGCTTCCTCTTCGTCACCCACCTCTTCCTCGATGGATGCAATTTCGGCTTCAAAGTAATTTTCCTTGTCCGTGTAGGATTTGATTGCAGCCCGGGTTGTGCCTTCAACCAGAACCTTGACGGTGCCATCGGGCAATTTCAACAATTGCAGCACGGAAGCCAATGTACCGACTTCATAAATGCCGTCGATTTCAGGCTCGTCGTCACTCGCATTCTTCTGGGCTGCCAGAAGAATCTGCTTGTCATTGCTCATGACTTCTTCGAGCGCATTGATTGATTTCTCACGACCAACAAATAGCGGAACAATCATGTGCGGGAAGACAACAATATCCCGTAGCGGCAGAACCGGATACAGTCCTTCGCTTTCACTCACTGGCTCTTTTGTGTGTTCATCCGTCATATCAGCTTCCTGCGTTTGTTGGTGTGCTTGGTAAGTTGCTACACTCTAATTAATTGAATTATTGTCGTAATTTTCCGGAACGGCGCTTTCAGAGTCGAAAACTGACGAATCCCCGGAATCAGGTAAATTCAGTACTGTTCAATCTAATTAAATTGCAGTTCGTCAAATGTTCAATACCTTGAATTAATTGTCAGGCGGGAAAATTCAAGCTACTGACGACAATTAATAAAATTTCTGCAATTATTTCCGCAACCTAACTGATGGTCTTCGGTCGAAGCAAATTTCTTCAAGTCCGATCAGGCGCTTGATTCAATTTCGTCAGATCGGTCTGAATAGATACGAAGAGGTTTCGCACTGCCTTCCACAACTTCCGGACTGATGACGATTTCCTCAACACCTTTCAGAGTTGGCAGGTCGAACATCGTATCCAGCAAAATTGCTTCCATAATTGAGCGCAATCCACGGGCGCCGGTTTTTCGCTCTATGGCCTTACGGGAAATACCCTTGAGAGCCTCTTCGGAAAAAGTGAGCAACACATCTTCCATTTCAAACAGTCTTTGATACTGCTTGACGAGAGCGTTTTTAGGTTCAGTGAGGATTTTAACCAGGGCGGCTTCGTCCAGATCTTCCAGCGTTGCCAGCACCGGAACTCGACCGATAAATTCCGGGATCAATCCGAAACTCAGGAGATCTTCCGGCTCGACCGCTTTGAGAAGTTCACCGGTCTTGCGTTCATCCTCAGATTCCACATGGGCAGCAAACCCGATGGAAGTCGACTTCCCACGACGGGAGATAATCTTTTCAAGGCCCGCAAAAGCGCCGCCACAAAGGAATAGAATGTTGGTCGTGTCAACTTGCAGGAATTCCTGCTGCGGATGCTTGCGTCCACCTTGTGGCGGAACGCTGGCGACCGTGCCTTCCATAATCTTAAGGAGGGCCTGCTGGACACCTTCGCCGGAAACGTCTCTCGTGATCGAAGGATTATCCGATTTTCTCGAAATTTTATCGACCTCATCAATATAGACGATCCCGCGTTGGGCACGCTCGACATTATAGTCGGCGGACTGCAGCAGTTTCAGGATAATGTTCTCAACGTCCTCGCCTACATATCCGGCTTCCGTAAGGGTTGTCGCGTCGGCCATCGTGAACGGGACATCAAGAATACGAGCCAGCGTCTGGGCCAGCAGCGTTTTACCGCAACCCGTGGGGCCGATCAGCAGGATGTTGGACTTCGCGAGTTCAACATCGTTGTTCTTGGAGGCGTGGTTCAGGCGCTTGTAGTGATTGTGCACGGCTACGGAGAGCACACGTTTTGCATGCTCCTGGCCAATGACATAATCATTGAGCACACTGTATATTTCCTGGGGTGACGGGACGCCATCTCGGGATTTGACCAGGGAACTCTTGTTCTCTTCCCGGATAATGTCCATGCAAAGTTCGACACATTCATCGCAAATAAAGACGGTCGGACCAGCTATGAGTTTGCGCACTTCGTGCTGACTCTTACCGCAAAAAGAACAGTATAACGTGTTTTTTGAATCGTTTCCGCTCACCGTGCTCATCCCATATTCAGGTCAGTTTGATATCCAGGTCAATCACGCCGATCAGCTCGAATCCGACCCGGCGAAAATCTGTCTATCACCGACACTATTTCTTAACGTTGCGAATCTTATCCATGCGATCAATTCGGCAATCTGAACATGTTAAACCATAACAGATCAACAAATGTTTAACCTCTTACACTAACGACTTATGAAGTCGCGTCAGAATTACAACACATGCACAAGGCCGAAAACCAGTCACATTATGATCAACAACTCTGGCGCCAGTTTGTCCTCTGTGCATAAATTCGACACGCTGAGAAATAATAACGACAGGCTCAAAGTAAAAAAAACAGAGAATTACAGAATGTTAGATTGGTATGTACCAAGCCTGGAAAGCTTAATACTCGGCAAGATTGCAATTCCAAACAGTTCAACCCGGGCCGAAGATACGACCCGGAGACAAGAATAAATCAGGAACATATCAATTACAAGCGGGAACCGGTGTTCATGAACAATTTACTCTTTTGAACTTTCGTCTGTGGAAAGTTCACCGGAAGATTCCCGCTTATCTATAACCTTATCTATCAGCCCGAATTCTCTGGAGGCTTCGGCGGTCATGAAATTATCACGCTCCAGGGCTTCGGCTATGGTTTCGACCGTCTGTCCGGTGTGCTTGGCATAGACATGGTTTAGCCGCTCTCGCAGTGAAAGGATCTCCTGGGCATGGCGTTCTATGTCACTGGCCTGCCCCTGAAATCCGCCGGAAGGCTGGTGGACCATGATCCTGGAATTAGGAAGAGCAAATCGCATACCGGGTTCTCCGGCTGACAAGAGCAGTGACCCCATAGAAGCCGCCTGTCCAATGCATAGTGTCGCAACCGCGGGTCTGATAAACTGCATGGTGTCGTAGATCGCCATCCCCGATGTCACCACACCTCCGGGAGAGTTAATATACATGGATATTTCTTTTTTGGGATTGTCCGCTTCCAGGAAAAGCAGCTGGGCGGTCACCAACGATGCCCCATAATCCTCAACGGGACCGGTCATGAAAACGATCCGCTCTTTCAGGAGCCGGGAATATATATCATAAGCGCGTTCCCCACGGTTCGTTTGCTCCACAACCATGGGTACCAGTGTATTCATATATGTATCGATAGGATCTTTCATTTACCTGCTCCTCTGGAAAGGCAAGTTCGTGGGCTTCGCTGCAGTTTCGGGTGTTTCGCTATACGCGAAGTCGCCGGTTCAAATTAATTAGAGTGATTCCGTAGTTCACACCAGTAAGAGAACGTCAGTTCGGAGCGGCAGATCTACTCCGTCCCCTTGTCTTCTGCTTTTTCGTCAGTTTCTTCACTTTTTTTGCCTGTCTCATCACCATCTTCGGGATCCTGGGCAAACAATTCTTCGACGGTCACGGATTTCTCGTTCGTTTCGGCCAGCTCAACGATAAAATCCACCACCCGCTCTTCAAAGATCGGGGCCCGCAGTTCCGCCATGGCTTGCGGATTCTTCTGATAGAACTCAATGACTTCTTTTTCCTGACCCGGATATTGCTGGGCTTTTTCGAAAACCGCACGGCGAATTTCTTCTTCGCTCACCGTGATTTCGTTTTTGTCCCCAATCTCGGAGAGCACCAGTCCGAGACGAACACGGCGTTCGCAGACCTTTTCGTAGTCCTTGCGCGCTTCATCCTCAGTTGTCCCCTCGTCCTCGAAGGTCTTGTCGGCCTGTTTCAATTCATTCGTCACCCGTTCCCAGATGGCATTGAATTCATTTTCAACCAGCTTAGGCGGGATTTCGAACTGATGGGTTTCATCAAGCTTGTCAAGAAGCAGTCGTTTGAGTTTGGTGCGGGACGCCTCCTCATATTCCTGCTGTATGCGTTCCTTTACCGCATCGCGCAGTTTTTCAACGGATTCGAGCCCCATATTCGTGGCGAATTCTTCATTCAGCTCCGGTTTTTTCGGCGCGGCTATACCCTGGACTGTCACATCGAATACGACATCTTTACCGGCCTGGTTTTCTGCCGGATAATCGTCGGGGAATGTTGTTTTGACTTCTTTCTTTTCTTCTTTAGCAGCCCCCAGAAGACCTTCTTCAAATCCGGGAATAAACGCATTCTGGCCAATGATAACTGGCGTCCCCTCGGCACTGCCACCTTCGAATTCTTCACCGTCGATCTTGCCAACGAAGTCGATCGTCACTCTGTCACCAGTATCGGCCTTACCTTCTTTCTCTTCAAAGGTGGTGCCATTTTCCAGGAGCCGGTCAAGCCCTTCATCCACGGCTTCATCGGTGACCTCGGCGACGAGTTTTTCAACCTGGATTTTCGACAGGTCGGCGATTTCAATGTCGGGAAGAATTTCAAATGAAAGCTTATAGGAAAGGTCGGCCCTTCCCTCCATTATTTTTTCAATCTCATCCTTGTCTTCCGTGAATTCGAGATCCGGCTCATGTGCCGGTTTCAGTTCCCGGTCGGTGAGCGCCTTCTGGCTGGTTTCCGCGACAGTCTGCTGCACAACCTCGGCGGCAATCGACTTCCCGTAGAGTTTCTTGATATGGGAAACGGGCACCTTGCCGGGTCTAAAGCCTTTCAGATTGACCTGGCCTTTGAGTTCCTCAAGTCGGCGAGAGACCTTGTCTTCGATTTCCTTGGCGCCGACGACAACTGTTAACTCGCGCTTGAAACCTTCAGAATGTGTTTCGGTAATTTCCATGTTACTTGCTTCCAACTGCCATTAAATCCTGCCGGTGCCGGCCTGTCTCGATGATTTCATTGATTTCAAGACAGCGTGGTGCGGGTGAGAGGACTTGAACCTCCACTTCCGAAGAAACTGGTACCTAAAACCAGCGCGTCTACCAATTCCGCCACACCCGCTCACGGGAGAAAATGTTCTCCATCTGAAAAACAGAAGTTTCTATATCATAGGGAATTCTCATTAAGCCAGCTCTTTAAACTGATTTTAGAGAAAATGATTGTGATATTTT